>JAHINZ010000329.1 GCA_018895795.1 Alphaproteobacteria bacterium | reverse complement strand
TCACGGTCTTGGCCAGGGGCAGCATGTCCAGGGCGTCTTTCAGACCCTTGGGCGGCGCGGGTTGGCGCAGGAAGGCCAGCAGTTCGCCGACCTCGCGCAGTTCGCCGGCCGTGGTGCGCGGCTCACCGCCGAGGGTCACGCCCATGGCCACCCGCTTGACGGTGCCGAACAGGTTGGCCAGGGCCGGCATCGACGAGCGCGAGCCGTCAGGCAGGATGACGTTCTCGAACAGCACGGCCGGGCCGCCGGTGGCCAAAAGACGGGTCTGGATCTCGGTCATTTCCAGCACGGTCGAGACGGGCTCGGAGACGCGGACCAGTTCGCCCTGCGCCTCGAGGACGTCGATGAATTCGCGCAAGGACCGATAGGCCATCAGAATCTCCGGATCGTTTCGGTCTAGCTACGTCGATACTGGGGCGGCGGATCAGTCCGAGACGGCAAGATCGTCGGCGTGGATCACCGGCCCCCCGGTGTAGCCCAGTTCGGCCTCGATGGCGTCCGATCGCAGACCCGCGATGCGGTGGGCGTCGGCGCTGTCATAGCGGATCAGACCCCGGGCCACCTCGCGGCCGGTTTCGTCGCGCACGCGCACGGCGTCGCCCTTCTCGAACGGCCCCTCGACGGCGCGGACTCCGGCGGCCAGCAGGCTCTTGCCCTTGGCCAGGGCGGCGGCGGCCCCGGCGTCGATCGACACCCAGCCCTGCGGGGCCAGGCTGCCGGCGATCCAGGCCTTGTAGGCGGCGGCCGGGCTGGCTCCGGCCTCGATCAGGGTCGCCTTGGCGCCCTCTTCCAGGGCCTTCAGGGGATGCGGGCGCGAGCCCAGGGTGATCAGGGTGGCGCAGCCGGCGGCGCGGGCGATGCGGGCGGCCGCGATCTTGGTGGCCATCCCCCCGGTGCCGACCCCGGAGGCGGCGTTGGCGCCTCCGGCCATGGCCTCGATGCTCGGCGTGATCTCGGAGATTACCGCCAGATGCTCGGCGTTGGGATCGCGGCGCGGGTCGGCAGTGTAGAGGCCGTCGATGTCCGACAGCAGCACCAGCAGGTCGGCGCCGGCCAGTTGGGCCACGCGGGCGGCCAGCCGGTCATTGTCGCCGTAGCGGATTTCCTCGGTGACGACGGTGTCGTTCTCATTGACCACAGGCACGACGCCCAGGCCCAACAGGGTTTCGACCGTGGCGCGGGCGTTCAGCCAGCGGCGGCGAGTTTCGGTGTCATCGCGGGTCATCAGGATCTGGGCGACCCCGACCTTGTGCGGCTCGAACGCCTCTTCCCAGGCCCGCATCAGCAGCGACTGGCCGGCCGCCGCGGCGGCCTGCTTCTCGGGCAGGGTCAGCGACTTGCGGCCGGTCAGCCCCAGGCGACGGCGGCCCAGGGCCACGGCCCCGGACGACACCACCATCACCTGCTGGCCCCGAGCCCGCAGAGCGGCGGCGTCATCGCAGAAAGCCTTCAGCCAGGCCTTGTCAGCCGCGCCGGTGTCGGCGTCGACCAGCAGGGCCGAACCCACCTTGAAGACGATGCGCCTGGCGCTGAGCACTATGCCGCCAGGGCCAGCCCCGGCCGGAGCCTGGTTCACGGAATCCAGCCCCCGGGGGTCTCCGGGACGTGATCCTCTTCCTCGTCGATTTCCTCGATCTCGTCGCCCCGGCGGATGCGCACCTGGCGATAGGCGGCGCGCAGCATATCCTTGACGCCCTGGCCGGAGACACCGGAAACGAGGCGCGGCTTGACGCCGGCGACGGCCTCCAACTCAGCGACCTTTTCGGCGATCGTCTCGGCGTCCAGCGCGTCGACCTTGTTGAGGGCCAGGATCTCGGACTTGTCGCCCAGATCGTCGCCATAGGCTTCGAGCTCACCCCGGATCGTGGTCCAGGCCTCGGCGACATTGTCCTGGGTGGCGTCGACCAGGTGGATCAGCACGGCCGAGCGCTCGACGTGGCCCAGGAACCGGGTGCCCAGACCGGCGCCCTCGGAGGCGCCCTCGATCAGACCCGGGATGTCGGCCAGCACGAACCGCTCGCTAGTCGACAGGTCGACCACGCCCAGATTGGGCGTCAGGGTGGTGAACGGATAGTCGGCGATCTTCGGTTTGGCGGCCGTCGCGGCGGCCAGGAAGGTCGACTTGCCGGCGTTGGGCAGACCGACCAGACCGACATCGGCGATCAGCTTCAGGCGCAGCCACAGCCAGCGCTCTTCGCCTTCCTGGCCGGGATTGGCGTATTTGGGCGCCTGGTTGACCGGGCCCTTGAAGTGCAGGTTACCCCAGCCGCCGTTGCCGCCCTTGCACAGGCGCACGATCATGCCCGCGGTATCAAGGTCGGCGATCAGGGTTTCCTTGTCCTCTTCCAGCACCTGGGTGCCGACGGGAACCTTCAGGGTGATGTCGCCGCCCGCCGCGCCATGGCGACCGCGGCCCATGCCGTGGATCCCGGTCTCGGCCTTGAAGTGCTGCTGATAACGGTAGTCGATCAGGGTGTTGAGGCCGTCGACGGCCTCGATCCAGATGTCGCCGCCGCGACCGCCGTCGCCCCCGTCGGGACCGCCGTATTCAATGTACTTCTCGCGTCGGAACGAGACCGCGCCGCCGCCGCCGTTTCCGGAGCGGATATAGATCTTGCACTGGTCCAAAAATTTCATGGACGTCTTTTGTCTCAAGGCGCTTGCGGCGTCGAGCCGAAATGCCAAGGGGAAGGTTCCCCCAAGCCTCACAATACCGCTGTTTCGGGGCCGTGACGAAATATTAAACCGTATTGTGCGACAAAGAGCCTTGCAGCGAAACCGGCGTTTTTTGAGCGGCGGAAGGGAGGCTGGCTTTGACGACGACGCAAGACAGCGGGCTGGAACTGACGCAGGACCTTCGGGATCTTACGCTCCAGACCCTGTGTCGTAAGTACGCCAGCGAGGCTTCGGTTCATCGGAACATCTTGATGAGCCGCGGTACGGGCGTGACCGGCACCTGGCGCGATTTTCGCGCCTTCCTCGGCGATATCGGAACCAAGCCCAGCGAAGAGCACGGCTTGGTCCTGCTCAATCGCAACGAACGCACCTATGGGCCCGGTCGAGCGCGCTGGATGACACCCGATGAGCAGGCCGCTCACGAGGCTGAATTCGACCGCATCCAGGCCGAGAAAAAGCGCGAAGAGCAGCTGCTGCTGCACCAATCGGCGGCGATGAAGCGGGCCAAGGATCCCAAGGCCGCCTCGTTCGGCCAATGGACGCCGATGGCCGGCCAGCAGGTGGCCTACAGCGATGTCGCCAAGAAACTGAATATCCCGATCACGGCCTTGTCCAAGACCATGGCCGACGGTCGTTCGGCCGACGAGCTGGTCAAGCGCGCGGCCGGCGCGAACGATCTGATCAATCAAGACGCCTCCTGGCTGCCGCCGGATCCCAAACGCAAGGCAGGTTTCTTCGAAGCCTTCCGCATCTGGCACATGCAGGTTCAGCCGCAGTTCAGCCGCGCCGCCACCCCGACCTTCCTGTTCCTCTACATCGCCCTGCCGGTGATGAAGCAGTGCCGGGACGATCTGGTCGACCTGAACCTCTGGAACCCCTTGGGCCAGAGGGCCATGAACGCGCGCGACGCCCACGTCTCGTGGAAGAAATATTGTGAGTTCATGCCCCGGGCCCAGGTGGCGATGATGGAAATCCCCATCTACGCGACCTACTCGTTGCTGTCGGACCTGGATCCCCTGTGCGAGCGGATCCTGACCGCCGAGAAGCGGTTCCGCGAAGGCGCGCAGAAGGTCATCGCCACGCACCGCGCGGCCTGAGTCCTTCGCCCCCGCCCGCGGGCGGGGGCCTTTCCATCTAGGCCAGCCAGACCATCAACCGCGTCGCCATGGGCTGGCCGCGCGCGACCGACGGTTTCATCTCGACGACGCCGGTATAGAGAAAGCCGGCCTTGATCAGCACCTGGCCGGAGGCGGGGTTGTCGGCGAAGTGTCCGGCCACCACGAGTTTCCGACGCCAGTCGCGCTGCGCCCAGTCGAGCGCGCCCATGACCGCCTCCGTGGCCAGGCCCCGGCCCCAGAACGGCTTGCCGATCCAGTAGCCGATCTCCAGATAGCCGTCGGGGTTCGTGAACAGGCCCAGCACCCCGATGACGCCCTCGTCCTCGAGCTCGACAGCGAAGGTGTTGTCGCGCCGGCGATCCTGCGCCTGGCAACGCCCCACGAAGTCCTCCGCGTCGGACCGGCCGTAGGGCCAAGGCATCCGAGTGGTCATGCGTGAGACGTCGCGGTCGCCGCCCAGGGCGGCGAGGCTGGGAACATCGGCCATGGCCGGCGCGCGCAGGAGGATGCGCCGCGTTTCGATGATGGGACTTTTGTCGATGACGCACATCGCACGCCTCCCGGTTTCTCGGTCTCTCTTTGCTCGGAGACCGTGACGCCGCCATGGCGATCATGTTGCAGGGCGGCGTTTGGACAAAACAAAAGCGGGGAGTCCGGCGTTTCCCGGACTCCCCGCTTAGGTTCGTCTGTCCGGGTCGTCTTCTCGGCTGAGAAGCACGACCCGAAAAAGTCGAGTGCGTACTACTCGGCGGGTTGCGCCTTGGGCGCTACCGTCACGTAGGTGCGATTATGCTTCTTGGTCACGAACTTCACCGCGCCTTCGATCAGCGCGAAGAGGGTGTGATCCTTGCCGATGCCGACGCCGGCGCCGGGCCAGAACTTCGTGCCGCGTTGACGGATGATGATGTTGCCGGCGAGGACCTTCTCGCCGCCGAACTTCTTCACGCCAAGGCGGCGACCGTCGGAGTCGCGACCGTTGCTGGACGAGCCGCCTGATTTCTTGTGAGCCATCTTGCTCTCCTGATCCTAGAGGCGCAGCCGCTTAGGCTTCGCCGTCTTCCTTGGCGGCGGCCTTCTTCGGCGCTGCCTTTTTCTTGGGGGCGGCTTCGGTGGTCGCTTCGGCGGCGACCTTGGGGGCCTTGGCGGCCTTCACGGTCGGCTCGGCGGCCGGGATCGACGCCACGTTCGAGACCGCGGCGTCGCCGAGGCCGCGAGCGCGGGCGTTGAGGATGAGCTTCGGGGTCAGATCGACCACGCCGTCCCACTTGGTTTCCATGCCGGCGCCGGCGACCGAGGTCACGCGCAGGACCGTTTCGGTCTGGCGGTGACCGCGGGTGCGGCGATAGCCCTGACGGCGGATCTTCTTGAAGATCTTCACCTTCTCACCCTTGCGGGTTTCGATCAGGGTGGCGTTGACGACAGCGCCATCCACCATGGGGGCGCCGACCGTCACGGCCTCGCCTTCACCAAGCATCAGGACTTCGCCGAAAGCGACAGTCGCGCCGGGTTCACCGTCGAGCTTTTCGACAACCAACAGATCGCCGGCTTGGACCCGGTACTGCTTGCCGCCGGTTTTGATCACCGCGTACATAGGTTAGCGCCTTAAGAAACGTGCGTTCGCAAAATAGGGAACGCCCGCAAGGAAACCCGGCGGGCGAGGGGGCGGACTTATACAGTCGACCGACCCCGAGTCAACGGTCTCGGACAGATTCCCGACCATGAAACGTCAGAGGGGAGCGTGCGCGCGTCGGAAACGGATTCCGACTGGAACGTTACAATATAACAGTATATAGACCTCGATGTGAACTCGACCTTCTTCGCCTCGATCGCCGCGACCGGTTTCGCCGTCGCCTTCCTGCACGCGGCCCTGCCGACGCATTGGCTGCCGTTCGTGTTGGTGGGGCGCGCGCAAAAGTGGTCGACGGGCCGAACCCTGGGCGTGACCCTGGTGGCGGGTGTCGGCCATGTGGGCCTGACCATGCTCCTGGGCCTCGCCCTTGTGGTCGCCGGCCTGGCGCTGGAGCCCCGCCTGGGCGGGGTGTTTCACTGGGTCATCGGCGGACTGATGGGCGCGGCCGGACTCTTCTATGTCCTTCGCGGCCGCCACAACCACGCCCTGCCCCTCGCGGGCCGGCGGGCCTATGGCTCCGACCGCGCGGCCATCGTCGCCTTGGTCACCCTGCTGACCCTGTCCCCGTGCGAGGCGTTCCTGCCCTATTATCTGGCGGGCATGGAACACGGCTGGCGGGCGTTTCTGGTTTTGAGCCTGGTGTTGATGGCGGCGACCTCGGCGGGCATGCTGCTGTTCACGGGGCTCAGCCTGGCCGGGTTCCGGCGATTGGACCTGCAATGGGTCGAACGCTACGAGGAAACCATCCTGGGCGTGGCCCTGATTGTGGTCGGGCTGGCCGTGGCCTTGTTCAAGACCTGAGGCCCAACACGCCGCGAGGCTTTCGCCGGGGCGCTACTGCCCCTAAATAGCGCCTATGACCCAGACCCCCGCTCCCACCGGCAAGATTCCCGTCACCGTGCTGACCGGCTATCTCGGCGCCGGCAAGACCACCCTGCTCAACCGCATCCTCACCGAGAAGCACGGCAAGCGCTACGCCGTGATCGTCAATGAGTTCGGCGAGGTCGGCATCGACAACGACCTGGTGGTCGGGGCGGACGAAGAAGTCTTCGAGATGAACAACGGCTGCGTCTGCTGCACGGTGCGCGGCGACCTGATCCGGGTGTTGTCGGGCCTGATGAAGCGGAAGGGCGGCTTCGACGCCATCATCGTCGAGACCACGGGCCTGGCCGATCCGGGCCCGGTGGCTCAGACCTTCTTCGTCGACGAGGACGTCAAGGCGCGCACCCAGCTGGATTCGGTCACCGCCGTGGTCGACGCCAAGCACATCCTGCTGCGCCTGGGCGACAGCAAGGAGGCCGTCGAGCAGATCGCCTTCGCCGACCAGATCGTGCTCAACAAAACCGACCTTGTTTCGGACGATGATCTGCGCCACGTCGAGGCCCGCATTCGCCGCATCAATCCCCTGGCGCCGATCCATCGCGCGCAACGCGCCAATGTGCCGCTGGACGCGATCCTCGGCCGCCACAGCTTCGATCTGGAGCGGATCACCGACCTGGAGCCGCAATTCCTCAACCCGGCCCATGGCGAAGCCGGCCATGTGCATGATGAGCACTGCGACCATGATCATCACGACCATGGGCATGATCACGGCCATGACCACGGGCATGTGCATGACGAGCACTGCGGTCACGATCATCACGGCCATGACGCCAAGAGCGCCATCCACGACGATGGCGTGAAGGGGATCTCCCTGACCCTGGACCGACCGGTCGACGGTCAGAAGATCACGGTCTGGCTCAATGATCTGTTGGCCCGTCGCGGCCCCGACATCCTGCGCGCCAAGGGCATCATCGACGTAAAGGGCGAGGACCGACGCCTGGTCTTCCAGGCCGTGCACATGATCCTGGAAGGCGATTTCCAGCGCGAATGGACCGACAAGGACAAGCGCTACAGTCGCATGGTGTTCATCGGCCGCGATCTGGACGAGGCCGAGCTGAAGGCCGGCTTCGAGGCCTGCGCGGCCTAGAGCGTTTTCCGATAAGTGTGAAACGGTTATCGGATCGAAAAACGCTCTAAACTTATGATCTAGAGCCCTTTTCGCTCGCCATGACGAAGCCGTCAGGTCGGAAAGGGCTCTAGTTGGCTCGGCCCTTGCCCCTGAAATCCTGAACACCGGCGTTCCGAGCCAAATTGGAACGTCGGCTTCGAGGAGTGGGGAAGATGGCGAGGATTTTCAACACCACCGGTCGCTTGGCGGCCGGTCTGGGGCTGGCCGCCAGCATCCTGGTCTGGCTACTGGCGCTGCCGTTCTGCGCGGCGTGGTTCGTGCTGGTCTCGGCCTTTGGTCCGGCGACCGAACGCCAGGCCCGGAAAGCTAGCTGACCGCCTCGGCCGCGCGGTCTGGGGGGATCCGCGCGGCGTTCGCCTCAACCGACCGTCCGGCGGTCACCCACGGCTTGAGTCGCTGGGCCGGCGTATAGACGAAGCGATAGCTGAGTTCGGCGAAGATCCACGACAGTCCGAGGGCGTAGGGCAGGGCCTGCAGCTGGGTGGCCCGTGACGCGGTCTCGATCACGCCGGAGAAGCCCACGATGCCGCCGGCCAGGGTCAGGGCCAGCATGTGCCACAGATAGGCAGCGTAGGATCGCCGCCCCATCCAGCGCAGCGGCGCGATTTCCAAGAGCTTGACCACGCCGCTCAGGCGCGGGGCGACCACCAGCGGCAGGATGATCCCGACCAGGGCCAGGCCCTGGACCGAATAGCGCAGGGTCTCGCGGAAGATCGGGTCACGATAGGCCAGCGACGCCAGCATCAGGGCCGCGCCGGCCCCGAACACCAGCCAGGCTCGGCGCTTGATGAACGCCATCGCCGCCGGCCAGGCGCGCTCCATCACGGCGGCCAGGCAGCCCCAGGCGATGGAGTCGATCCGGCATTCGGTGGCCTTGTAGGTATAGATCTCCGACACGTGCAGCACCGTGAAGGCGAAGGTCCGCCAGGCCGCCGCCGCCACGATCACAACGAGGAACAGCACGGCCAGCCTTCGCGGGACGAAGCCGCACAGCAGCAGCGCCAGGGGCATGACCAGATAGAAGTGCTCCTCGACCGCCAGCGACCACAGATGTCCGGTCACGGCGCAATGGTCGCAATGTCCAAGACCGCTGATGATATAATAGTTGGTCCAGTAGGTCAGGCCGGCCAGGGCCTGCAGCGGTTGCATGGGCTGGTTGAGCAGCGGTCCGGCGATCAGGGTCAGGACCAGCAGCAGGACCAGCATTTCGGGCAGCAGCCGCAGCGTGCGGCGGCCGTAGAACCGCAACAGGTCAAGGTTGTCGTTCCGATCTCGCTCGGCCCACAGCAGGCGGGTGATCAGGAAGCCGCTGATAAAGAAGAAGATCGTCACGCCCATGCCGCCGGGGATCAGGTCTCCGAGGCCCAGATGTCCGAGGATCACCATGCTGACCGAAGCGGCGCGCAGACCGTCCAGTCCCGCGACATAATCCTTGTGCTGACCGCTCATCGGGGAAGCTCCTTGGCGCAACGTGCGGCGCAAGGTAGCGGCCTAGTCTTAAAAAAGGGTCGGGAGGCTGGGCCTCAGCGGCCCCGCAGCACGTCGGCCAGGGTCCAGAAGGTTTCCTTGGGGCGCGCGTCGTCGTCGAACAGCAGCGGCGCGTCGGTGTGGTCCTTGACCCAGGTCGCGGTGCGCAGCCATGAATCCTTGTCGCGCACGCCCCAGATCGTGAACGCGTACTGCTGCTTTTCGGGCAGGGCGACGAACGCCTCCAGGGCCTCGCGATAGAGACGGTTCTGAGCCTTCAGCCGGTCGGGCCGCGCCATCAGGCTGGGCCCGTCGGTCTGCAAGGAACAGTCGAACTCCGACAGATGCACCGGCAGGCCCAGGCTGGCCGCATCGCGCAAGGCGGCGGTGATCTGGCCGGGCGGCAGTTCGAAATTGACGTGATTTTGCGTGCCGATGCCGTCGATCGGCACGCCGCGCTTCAGCATCGCCTCGACGAAGTTGAGGAACTTGGCCCGCTTCTTGGGATTGCTCTCCAGGCCGTACTCATTGACGAACAGCAGGGCGTGCGGATCGGCCTCCCGGGCGGCCTCGTGGGCGCGGATGAAGTGCCCCTCCAGGCCCAGATTGCGGGTCCAGATCGATTCGCGCAGGGTCTCGCCGTCGTCATTGATCGGCTCATTAACCACGTCCCAGGCGCGGGCCTGGCCGGCATAGCGTCCGGCGACGGCCTGGATGTAGCGGCCATAGGCGGCGTCGAACGCCTTGCGGTCGCCCTCCAGCTTCTGGAAGGACGGCGGATTGTCGATGTACCAGATCAGGGTATGGGCGTGCAGGGCCTGATGGTTGGCCGCGCAGAAGGCCGCGATACGGTCGCCGCCTTCAAAGCGCAGACGCCCGTCCGGCTGAAGAATGTATTCCATCTTCAGTTCGTAGCCGGAGGTGATCTGCGAAAATTGCGTGCTGGCCACCGCATCGAAGCCGGGCCCGAAGTCGTCCGAGACGATCTCCGTGCCGATCTGGAACGGCGCCAGGTCGCGCAGCAACGGAACCGGTCCCCGGCGCGCCGCGGCCTGGGCTGGATCGGCCGAGGCTCGCGTGGCGCCCCGACCACAGGCCGTCAAGGCCAGCGCGGAGGTCAGTACCGATCGTCGGCTCAGCCGCGTTCCGCGCGCCGCGGTCATCGCAGGACGCCGCGCGGTTCCGAGGCGGTGACGGGCGAGGCGACTTGGGCCGCGGTCGCGCCAATCGCCAGGACGGCGAACAGCATGGCGCACTCGGCATAGCGCACCGCCAGGCGACGCGGGTCGTTGGCCAGGCGCCAGAACCATTCCAGCTTGCCTTGCTGCATCCACCGCGGGGCTCGCTGAGCCTGGCCCGAAATGAAGTCCAGCGCCGCGCCGACACAGATGAAGCCCACGCCCGGGCAGCGCGCGGCCAGGGCGTCGGCCAGGATCTCCTGCTTGGGCGCGCCCAGCGAGACGAAGCAGATGCGGGCGTCGGACGCGTTGATTCGCTGGGCCATGGCTTCAAGATCCATGGCCGCCAGCATGGCCGGGCCGGCGCCCGAAGGCAATTGCGGGGCTTCCGCGCCGGCGATGCGCAGGCCCTTGAAGCGCTGGGTGAGTTTCTCGAGCGCGCCGGCCTGGGCCTTCGGGCCAGGTCCGACGAAATAGACGCCCAGGTCGCGATCGGCGGCGGCCTGGCACAGCGGCTCGACCAGATCGGCGCCCGTGGCGCGCTCCAGCTTGGCGTTCTTGCGCCCGGCCAGCCAGACGACGGGCCAGCCGTCGGCGGTGACATAGGTGGCGCGGCGATACACGCCGCGGAAGGCCTCGTTGGAGGCCAGTTTCACCAGGTGGTCGAGATTGACGGTGAAGAGCGTGAAGCCCTCGCCGCGGGCGGCGCGGCGGATCGCCTGGTCGGCGGCCGCGTGCAAGGTCGGCAGGTTGATCCGAACGCCTTCGATCGACACGCCTGGGCTGGCGGGCTTGGCTTGGTTCCGATCGTTGAGCATTCGGCTCTCCCTGGTCTCTGCCTGGGGGCCGCTCCTGTTCGGAAACGGGACGTCCCAGGCCTTCTGGGAGGGAGGGTTTCAAGCGTCGTGCCGCGCGCGATCGTTCCGGTTCTGGACGAGGGACAAAGAAAAAGCCCCGGAAGCGAGGCTTCCGGGGCTCTTCGAAATTCGACTGGTCGGCGAGGATCCTTAGTGGATGTCCTCGTTGATCAGGCCCACCTTGAACCAGCCCGCGGTTTGCAGCTGGTTCAGAACGCCCATGAAGTCGGCATAGGTCACGTCGGCGTCGGCGCGGATCATGACGCGCTGATCGTCCTTCGGGCCGGCTTGATCGGTCGCCGTGAACTTGGCGTCC
>JAHINZ010000328.1 GCA_018895795.1 Alphaproteobacteria bacterium | reverse complement strand
TCGGCCTGCTGGGCGGCAAGTTGATCGTGCAGCTGAAGGAAGACGGCCTGGGCGCCAAGGCCGGCGACCTGGTGGCGACCAGCGCGGACGCCAACCTGACCCCCAGCCTGATCTTCTCGCCCTCGGCCCGCCAGTCGGTGGACCAGCTGAGCGTCACCGACCACGTCGTCGTGGCGGCGATCTATGACAATGTGCAGGGCGGGGTCTTCACCTTCCGCCCCACCGGGTCGGGCTGGACCAAGACCGCCCTGCCCGGCCTGGCCAACGCCTCCGTCTCGCTGGGCTCGCACGCCGACGAGGGCGACCAGCTGTTCTATTCGGTCGAGGGCTTCACCACCCCGACCCAGCTGAAACTGGCCGACGGGGTCAGCGGCGCGTCGGAAACCGTCAAGGCCCTGCCCGCCCAGTTCGACTCCGCCAATCTGGAGGTCGAGCAAAAGGTCGCCAAGTCGAAGGACGGGACCCAGATCCCCTATTTCCTGATCCACCCCAAGGGCGAAAAGCTGGACGGCCTGAACCCGACCCTGCTGCACGCCTATGGCGGTTTCCAGCTGTCGAAACTGCCGGTCTATGACCCGCTGATCGGCAAGCTGTGGCTGGAGCGCGGCGGTTCCTACGCCGTGGCCAATATCCGCGGCGGCGGCGAGTTCGGTCCGGCCTGGCATGACGCGGCCCTGAAGGCGCACCGCCAGCGCGCCTTCGACGACTATTTCGCGGTCGCCGAGGACCTGATCAGCAAGAAGATCACCTCCCCGCGCCACCTGGGGGCCTATGGCCGCAGCAATGGCGGCCTGCTGATGGGCGTGGCCCTGACCCAGCGGCCCGACCTGTGGAACGCGGTGGTGGTGGAAAGCCCGCTGCTGGACATGATCCGCTACACGGTGCTGCCGGCCGGCGCCTCATGGATCGGCGAATATGGCGACCCCGCCATCCCGGCCGAACGGGCCTGGATCGCGGCCTATTCGCCCTATCAGAACCTCAAGGCCGGCGTGAAATACCCGCTGGCCTATATCACCACTTCGACCAAGGACGACCGCGTCCATCCCGGCCACGCCCGCAAGTTCGCCGCCAGGCTGGACGATCTGAAGGTCGACCATCTCTATTTCGAGAACACCGACGGCGGTCACGCCAACGGCGCGGACCCCAAGTCGAACGCCCGCCGCTGGGCGCTGCACTACACCTATCTGTCGCGCCAGCTGATGGATCACTAGATGAGAGCCCTCGTCCTCGCCCTCCTCGCCTCATCGAGCCTCATGACCGCATCCCCCACGAACACTTTGGCCGCCGAGCCCAAGCCTGCCGCCCCGACCGAGGCGCGCACGCCGCTGACCGAACTGGGCAAGGGCGATCCCTATCTGTGGATGGAGGAGATCGAGGGGGCGCGCGCCATGGACTGGGCCAAGGCCCAGAACGCCAGGACCCTGCCGGTGCTGCAGGGCGACGCCCGCTACGCCCCGCTGGAAAGCCAGGCCCTGACCATCCTCAACGCCAAGGACCGGGTTCCGGGCGTGTCGTTCGCCGGCGACGGGTCGCTCCGCAATTTCTGGCAGGACGCCGACCAGGTGCGCGGGATCTGGCGCAAGACCAGCCTGGACAGCTATCGCACCGCCGCGCCGGTCTGGGAGACGATCCTCGACATCGACGCCCTGTCCAAGGCCGAGGGCGCCAATTGGGTGTTCAAGGGCGCCGACTGCCTGGCGCCGGACGACACCCGCTGCCTGGTCACCCTGTCGGACGGCGGCAAGGACGCGGTCAGCGTCCGTGAGTTCGACACCATGACCCGGACCTTCGTGGCCGGCGGCTTCGTGCTGCCCGAGGGCAAGCAGAACGTCTCGTGGCTGGACAAGGACACCCTGCTGGTGGCCCGCGAATGGGAGCCCGGCCAGGTCACCCAGTCCGGCTACGCCTATGTGCTGAAGGCCTGGACACGCGGAACGCCGTTGTCGGCGGCCAAGGACGTCTTCCGGGGCGCGGTCGAGGACGTCTCGGTCAGCCCGCTGGTCCTGACCGATGCCGACGGCAAGGTGGTCGCGGCCATCGCCTATCGCGGCGTGACCTTCTTCGAGAGCGAAAAACACCTGCTGACCGACGCCGGCGCGGTGAAGCTGGACCTGCCGCTGAAAAGCTCGATCCAGGGCTATGTCGACGGCCAGATGGTGGTGCTGATGGAGCAGGACTGGGCCGAAAAGGGCTTTAAGACCGGCGACCTGATCAGCTTTGACCTCGCCGCCCTGAAGGCCGCGCCGATGACGGCCAAGGCGGCCCTGGTTCTGCGCCCGACGGCCAAGCAGTCGGTGGAACAGGTGACCACCACCCGCACCAGGCTGGTCGTGGGCCTGCTCGACAACGTCAAGGGCGCGGCCAGGGTGCTGACCCACGGCCCCAAGGGCTGGACGTCGCAAGACCTGGACCTGCCGGCCAATTCGGCGATCGGCCTGGGCTCCAGCGCCGAAAAGGACGAGCGCCTGTTCGTCACCGTCACCGGCTATCTGGCCCCGTCGACCTACTGGCTGGCCGACGCCGGCTCGCTGAAGCTGGAACAGGTCAAGGCCTCGCCGGCCCGCTTCGACGCCTCGACCCATGTGGTCGAGCAGTTCGAGGCCACCAGCACGGACGGAACCAAGATCCCCTATTTCGTCGTCCGGCCCAAGGACGTGAAATACGACGGGACCAATCCCACCCTGCTCTATGCCTATGGCGGTTTCCAGGTGTCGATGACGCCCGGCTATTCGGGCGTGATGGGCAAGCTGTGGCTGGAGCGCGGCGGCACATACGTCGTCGCCAATATCCGCGGCGGCGGCGAATTTGGTCCGGCCTGGCACGAGGCGGGCCTGAAGGAGAACCGCCAGAAGGTCTATGACGACTTCTTCGCCGTCTCCCAGGACCTGATCGACCGCAAGCTCACCTCGCCCCGGCGGCTGGGGATCATGGGCGGCAGCAATGGCGGCCTGCTGATGGGCGTGGCCCTGACCCAGCGGCCCGAGCTCTACAACGCCATCGTCGTGCAGGTGCCGCTGTTCGACATGATCCGCTACAGCCAGATCGGGGCCGGGGCCTCGTGGGTGGGCGAGTATGGCGACCCGGCCATACCGTCGGAAAAGGCCGTCATCGCCAAGTATGACCCCTATTCCAACCTCAAGGCCGGCCAGCCCTATCCCGAGGTGTTCATCGAGACCTCGACCAAGGACGACCGCGTTCATCCGGCCCACGCCCGCAAGGCGGCGGCCCGGCTGGAGGACCTCGGCTATCCGGTGCTCTATTACGAAAACATCGACGGCGGCCACGCGGCTAGCGCCAACCTGGCCGAAACCGCCCGCCGCCAGGCCCTGGAATATGTCTATCTGTCGCGCAAGCTGATGGACTGAGATCGCGAGACGCGCGTCGCACAACGTAGGCGCGCGTCAACCATCGCGAAATCTATCTGGCCCAGACTCCAACCCAACCACTCCTGGTCAGAGTCTCGAAGAGCCCGCGCCCTTGAAGATCGACGTCGTTTCCGCGCTGGCGCTGCAACCCGCCGACATCGACCGCTGGTCGGCGTTGCAGGCCGGTCCGGCGCGCCTGGACTCGCCGTTCCTGTCGCCGCGCTGGACCCAGGCCGTGGCCAGGGCCCAGGGCGCGGCCGGCAAGGACGTCAAGGTGGCGATCCTGCGCGACGACGATGGCCAGGCGATCGGTTTCCTGCCCACCCGGGTGCGATCCCATGTCGGCATGCCGGTCGGCGCGCCGATGTGCGACTATCAGGCCCTGGTCTCGGCCCCCGGCGTCGCGGTCGACCCGCGCCGCCTGCTTTCGGCCCTGGGCGTCAGCCGTCTGGATTTCTGCCACATGCAGGCCGACGACGAGACCCTGGCCCGCCACGGTCGGGGCCAGACCCAGTCCTGGATCGTCGAGACCCCGGACGGCTACGCCGCCTATGAGGCCGAGCGCCGGGCGGCCGGATCCGGCGTGCTCAAGGACATCGACAAGAAGCGCCGCAAGGCCGAGCGCGAGGTCGGCCCCGCCGTGTTCACGGCGATGTCGGACCATCGCGGCGATTTCGACCAGCTGATCGCCTGGAAGCGCGGCCAGCTGACCGCCACCCACCAGACCGACTATTTCAAGACGCCCTGGGTGATGGACCTGGTCGACGCCCTGTTCGAGACCCGCGATCCCGGCTTCGGCGGCGGGCTCTATACCCTTTATCTCGGCGGCGAACTGGCGGCGGCCCACCTGCATCTGCGCGGAGCCCACACCATCCATGGCTGGATTATCGGCCACAATCCCAAGTTCGAGCGCTATTCGCCCGGCCTGATGCTGTTCCAGGACATTCTCAAGGCCATGGACGGCGGACCCTATCGGCGGCTCGACCTGGGGGCCGGCGACTATCGCTTCAAGCGCGAGCTGTCCAACGCCCAGCAGACCGTGGTGTTTGGCTTCCTGGGCGCGCCCTCTCCCGCCACCTTCGTGCGCCAGGCCGCCTATGGCGTGCGCCAGATGGCCGAGTCCCTGCCGCTGGGCCGGATGTCGGAACTGCCGGGCAAGGCCATGCGGCGGCTGGATCTGTTGCGCGGGCTGCACTGAACGCTTTCGACCGTCAGGCGCGGCGCCAGCAATAGGTGACGTCCGGCATCTTCTCTTCATTGCGGGTTCCGTCCGTCAGTTCCTCGACGCAGAAACCATGGCGCTCGTAGAGCGCTCGGGCCCGAAGGTTCGCCTGGAACGTATAGAGTCTGAGCTCGGCCTGTTCGCGTTGGGCCAGTCGCACCAACTGGCTGCCCAGTCCCCGTCCGTGAAAATCGGGATCGACATAGAGATGGTCGATCCAGCCCGGCAGCAAGGCCAGATGGCCCAGCAGCCGGTCCTCGTCAAAAACGCCCCACACGGGCCCTTCGACCATCACCGTGTCACGATAGAGCGCCGTGAACTCGGCTTGGGAATGCAGCGAGGTATCGTAACCCGGGATCAGCGCCCCGGCCCGGCGGTGGAGCTCGGCCGCCGCTGAACCCTCTTCCGGCCTCAGGAGTCGTATCGTGGTCATGGCTCAGCCCTCGGGCCAGGGTTTCAAACCGCCCGCTTCATGCTGAGGATCGGCACCCTGGGATCCAGCATCTGGCCCTTCATGCCGGGTGTCGGTCCGTCGCCCGGCGTGGGCAGGGCGAGGATCTTCTTCACGACGTCCAGGCCCTGGACCACCGCGCCGAAGGCCGCGAAGCCCTGGTTGTCGCCGGGGGCGCCGGGATGGGCGTCCAGATAGGGCAGGGCGCTGGCGCAGATGAAGAAGTCGGCCGTCGCCGAGCCCGGTTCGTTGCGGGCCATCGAGATCGTGCCGGCCAGGTGCTTCAAGCCGGTCTTGCGTGTGCTTTCATGGGCGATCGGCGCGTAGCGCCGGGCCCGGACCGGCGGCCCGCCCTGGATCGAGCCGGACCTGGGCGCGCCCTTGGTGCGCGAGGCGCGATAGAAGTCGCCGCCGTCATATTTATGGGCGTCGACATAGCGCAGGAAATTGGCCGCGGTGACCGGCGCCTTTTCCGACTCCAGCTCCACCACGATCAGGCCATGACCCGTCTGGATCGCCACCCGGGGCTTGGCCGCCGCCCGGGCCCGAAGCGGGATCGCCGCCAGCAGCCCCGCGGCGCCCAACAGGCTTCGCCGTCCAATCCCCGCGCTACTCATCACCGACCCCTGTCCAGACGCTCCCCGTGAGCGTCCGAATCCTTACCGCGTGAGCCGGTGATCCGCCAAGGCTCAGGCGTGGCTCTGCATGGCCGGGGTCCTCAAACGCGTTCGATGACGCCGGCCGCGTCGTCCAGGGCCTTGGCGATGGCCTCGACCTGCTCGGCCGACAACTGGCCGGCGGTGAGCTTCAGGCGCAGGGCGGTCTTGAGGTTCTCGCGGGCCCGCAGGATCTGCGGCGAGAAGGCGGCGCTGCGGGCGGCGGCCTCGGCCATCCGCGCGAACAGGCCTTTGACCGGCTGGGCGTTGGCTTCAAGGAAGGCCTCGCCCTCTGGGGTGATGGTGTGCAGCTTCTTGCCGCCGCCGGCCTCGCTGACGGTGATATAGCCCAGCTCTTCCAGCAGGGTCAGGGTCGGATAGATGACGCCGGGGCTGGGGGTATAGGCGCCGCCGGCCGCCGTCTCGACCGCCTTGATCAGCTCGTAGCCGTGGCTGGGCTGCTCGGCGATCAGCTTGAGGACCACGAAGCGCAGGTCGCCGTGGTCGAAGAACCGGCCCATGCGGCCGCCGCGGCCGTGAGGACCGCGACCCTCGTGATCATGGCCGTGGAAGCCGAAGGGATGACGGCTGTGATGGCCATCGCGGCCGCCGTGGTGGTGGGAGTGTCGTCCAAACATGTGATTTAGATCCTATTTCGTTATATCGAAATTATAGATATATCGAAACGGAGCGGCGTCAAGAGCGTATTTAGATATATCTGTTTATCAGGCCCGGCGGCGACGGCGGTCAGGCCGCGCGCAGGGTTTCAGCCAGCAGGCGCCCCTCGGCGGCGCGGGTGGAGCCGGCGCGCCAGGCCACGACAATCTCGCGGCTGGAATGGGCGGCGTCGAGCGGCCGCACGGTGACCGCGGCGTTGTCGGTCAGGCCCGCCTGCACGGCCATGGCCGGCAGGAACGAGACGCCCAGCCCCGAGCCGATCATCTGCACCAGGGTGGGCAGCGAGGTCGCCGCGAAGCTTTCCTCGTCGCCGAAGCCCTTGGGCGCGTCCAGGCCGCAGGCGGTCAGGGCGTGATCGCGCAGGCAGTGGCCGTCCTCCAGCAGGATCAGGTCATCGCCGCGCAGGCTGTCGGGATCGACCCGGGCGAAGGCGGCCATCGGATGGTTGGCCGGGGCGGCGGCCAGAAGTTCGTCGTCCTCGACATGGGCCCAGTCCAGGCCCTGCATGTCATAGGGCAGGGCGATCAGGGCCGCGTCCAGAGCCCCGGCCTTCAGGCTGGCGATCAGCCTCTGGGTCAGGTCCTCGCGTAGGAACAACCGCAGCTTGGGAAATTGGTCGCGCAACAGGGGCAGGGCGCGCGGCAGCAGATAGGGGGCGATGGTCGGGATGACGCCCAGCCGGAACCGGCCGGTCAGCGGCAGGCCCGCGCCGCGCGCCGCCTGCACCAGGTCCTCGGTGCGGGTGAGGATGTCCTGCGCCCGGCGCACGGCTTCCTGGCCGGCGGCGGTGAGGATCACCCCCGAGCGCGCCCGATCGACCACCGCCGCGCCGAGGATCTTTTCCAGCTCCTGGATGCCGGCCGACAGGGTGGGCTGGGTGACGTGGGCGCTCTCGGCGGCCCGGCTGAACGAGCCGTGCTCGGACAGAAGCTTCAGATATTGCAGCTGGCGCAGGGTGGGGAGCATCCGCCTTGCTAGCCGATCGGCGGCCCTTTTCATAGGGTCACTCTATCGACAGGACTGAATTAATCGATTGGACCTATGTCCTCCCGCGGCGTAGACACCTCTCACACTTTACGGAGCACTCCATGTCCTTGATCAACACCACCATCAAACCCTTCACGGCCGAAGCCCTCAAGAACGGCAAGTTCATCACCGTCAGCGACGCCGACCTGAAGGGCAAATGGTCGGTCGTGTTCTTCTATCCGGCCGACTTCACCTTCGTCTGCCCGACCGAACTCGAGGACCTGGCCGACAACTACGCCGCGTTCCAGAAGCTGGGCGTCGAGATCTATTCGGTGTCGACCGACACCCACTTCGCCCACAAGGCCTGGCACGACACCTCCTCGGCCGTCGGCAAGATCAACTACACCATGGTCGGCGACCCGACCGGCACGATCACCCGCAATTTCGACGTCATGATCGAAGAGGTCGGCCTGGCTGACCGCGGCACCTTCGTCGTCGACCCGGACGGCAAGATCCAGATCGTCGAGATCACCGCCGGCGGCATCGGTCGCGACGCCCTGGAACTGCTGCGCAAGGTCAAGGCCGCCCAGTACGTCGCCGCGCACCCCGGCGAAGTCTGCCCGGCCAAGTGGGAAGAAGGCGAAAAGACCCTGAAGCCCTCGCTCGACCTGGTCGGCAAGATCTAAAGCCTAAAGACCCCTCGCGACCTCGAAGGTCACGATCCAGCGTCGTCGCCCGCCCGTCTCCCCACGGCGCGGGCGGCGGCGCCCCCTTCCCAAAAATTTCGCGCGATCCTCCTCCCGTGTCTGGGTTTTGGGGGAGACCTGCGCCTCGCATTCGGAGCCCGCCATGTTGGACGAAGGTCTGAAGACCCAGCTGAACGCCTATCTGCAGAACCTGCGCCAGCCGGTCGAACTGGTCGCCTCGCTGGGCGACGGCGCGGGCTCCAAGGACATGCTGGCGCTGCTGCAAGACGTGGCCGCCGCCTCCGACAAGGTCACCCTGACCCTGGCCGGCGACGACGCCCGCAAGCCGTCGTTCGCCATCACCCGCGCCGCCGGCGACGCCGACGTGCGGTTCGCCGGCCTGCCTCTGGGTCACGAATTCACCTCGCTGGTCCTGGCCCTGCTGCATGTGGGCGGTCACCCGCCCAAGATCGACGCCGAGGTGATCGAGCGGGTCAAGGCGCTGGACGGCGACTATCACTTCGAAACCTATTTCTCGCAGTCCTGCCAGAACTGCCCCGACGTGGTGCAGGCGCTCAACACCATGAGCGCCCTGAACCCGCGCATCAGCCACGTCGCCATCGACGGCGCGCTGTTCCAGCAGGAAGTCGAGGCGCGCCAGGTGATGGCCGTGCCGACCGTCCTGCTCAACGGCCAGCCGTTCGGCCAGGGCCGCATGGACCTGGACCAGATCCTGGCCAAGCTGGACACCGGCGCCGAAGCCCGCATGGCCGAAAAGATCAAGGCCAAGGCCCCCTTCGAGGTTCTGGTGATCGGCGGCGGTCCGGCCGGCGCGGCCGCGGCGATCTACGCCGCCCGCAAGGGCATCCGCACCGGCTTGGCGGCCGAGCGTTTCGGCGGCCAGGTGCTCGACACCATGGCCATCGAGAACTTCATCTCCATCTCGCACACCGAGGGCCCCAAGCTGGTCTCCGGCCTCGAGCAGCACGTCAAGGACTATGACGTCGACATCATGAACCTGCAGAAGGCCGTGGGCTTGGTCCCAGCCCAGACACCCGGCGGTCTGATCGAGATCAAGCTGGAAAACGGCGCCAGCTTGACCTCGCGCAGCGTGATCCTGTCCACCGGCGCCCGTTGGAGAAACGTCAACGTCCCGGGCGAAGACCAGTATCGCAACAAGGGCGTCGCCTATTGTCCCCAC
>JAHINZ010000327.1 GCA_018895795.1 Alphaproteobacteria bacterium | reverse complement strand
TGGATCACGCCCTTGGCGTCGGTGGCGATGCTCGAGAAATTGGCGCTGTTGAAGATGGCGCTCTGCAGGGCCCCGGCCTTGAGCAAGGCCGCCTCGGCCTCCTTGCGAGCGGTGTTGTCGGTGCCGATCAGCAGATAGCCGATGATCGCCTGGGCGGCGTCGCGCAGGGCCGTGACCGAGACCACGGCCGGAAACCGCGTGCCGTCCTTGCGGATATAGGTCAGCTCATAGATGTCGTCGATCCCGCGCGAGGCCTTGAACACCAGGGCCTCGAAGCCGGGCATGATCGGGGTGGCGAACTCGGCGCTCAGGGCCTGGGCCCGGGCGATCAGCTCCTGGGGATCGGAGATGTCGGCCGGCGTGACGGTGTTGATCACCTCCCCCGCCGCATAGCCCAGCATCCGCTCGGCCCCGACATTGAAGATCTGGATCACGCCCTTGGCGTCGGTGGCGATGCTGGAGAAGTTGGCGCTGTTGAGGATGGCGCTCTGCAGCGCGCCCGCCTTGACGATCGACTCTTCGGTCTGACCCGGCGTGGTCTTCGAACTGGCGATGGCGGTTCCTAATTCAGGCGGCGGGCCACGACGTCTCGGTCTTGAGGCGTCCCTGTCAAACATCTGGAGCGCAAGCGCGCCGTTGTCGGAACGCTCTACTGCAGCAGTCCGCTGATCGCGGTCTCAAGCTGGTGTGGCGAATAGGGCTTCTGCAGGAACTGACCGCCGTCGACAAACAGCTCGGACATGTCGCCGCGGAGCGGTCGGCCAGACGTATAGAGAACGGGCAAGTCGGGGCGAAGGCCTCGGGCCTGATTGGCGATGTCGTATCCGCCCTCCGACAGCGCGCCCAGGCGAATGTCGACGAACAGGACGTCGATGACGCCCGGAGCGGAAAGGTGCGCGAGCGCGCTCGCCAGATCGTCCGCCGTCAGGGGTTTGTGGCCCAGATCCTCGATCGCCCATTCCGCCGCTTGGCGAATGAACAACTCATCCTCGACAATTAAAATAGTAGCCATCAGGCAAACCTAAAAATTGAACTGGACGCTGCTTGGTCTCGCCCAATCTATGATTGCGAATTCACCGGGAGAAGATTTGTCAAAACGCCCAATTTTTTGGGAGATTTATTTCGCTATATTTTGACCGCGGTTCTTATCAGTAAGACCGATGTTTTCTCTCCTGCGAAATTTATATTGTCGTCGGGCTGCCCGCGTGGCCGCGCGCGCCGCGCCTTGCAGGCCCTCGCGGCAGGACATATAACTGACTAGTCAGTTATATGTGAGAGCGGGATCATGCAGCCGGGCCAACCCAAGTGGCGGCGACGCAGCGAGGCGCGACCGGGCGAAATCGTCCAAGCGGCGCTGGAGGTTTTCGCCGAGAAGGGCTTCGCGGCCGCCCGCCTGGATGACATCGCGCGCCAGGCCGGGGTCTCCAAGGGCGCGCTCTACCTCTATTTCGAGACCAAGGAAGATCTGTTCCGGGCCGTGGTGCGCGAGGCGGTCATCCCCAATCTCGACAGGATCGAGGCTTTCGCCGGTCAGGCGGACGCGCCGTTCGCCGACATCGTGCGCTTGGTGTTCGGGCGCATCGCCCTGGTGATGACCACCACGCGCCTGGGGGCGGTGGTGAAGATGGTGATCGGCGAGTCGCGGAACTTTCCTGAACTGGCGCGGGTCTGGCACGACGAGGTGATCGACCGGGCGTTGGGCGTGGTGACCGCCGCCGTCGTCCGGGCCCAGGCTCGGGGCGAGGTGCGGCCCGGCGATCCGCGCCTGCACGCCTTCAGCCTGGTGGGGCCGCTGATCATGGGCGTGATCTGGCGCGAGGTGTTCGAACCGGTCGGCGCGCCGAGCCCGGATCTGGGCGCGCTGGCGATGCAACACGCCGAAACGGTGTTGGCGGGCCTGGCCCCGCCCAGGGCGGAGGGCAGGGGATGACGCGTTTCGTTCGTCTGGGTCTGGCGGCGGTCGCCGTCGCGGTTGTCGGATTTCTGGCCTGGCGCGCCTGGGGGCCCGCCGCCCATCCGCCGCCGCGCCTGTCCGGCTATGTCGAGGGCGAGACTCTGTATGTGGGCGCCGCCAATGCGGGGCTGGTCAGCACGGTGGCCGTGCGGCGCGGCGACCGGGTCACGGCCGGCCAGCCGCTGTTCTCGCTGGACGCCCGCCAGCAGGTCGCCGCCCGCGACCAGGCCTTGGCCCAACTGGCGGCGGCCCAGGCCCAGGTCCGCGACGCCGAGACCGGGCAGCGGCCGCAGGAGCTGGCGGTCTATGACGCCGAGCGCGCCGCGGCCGAGGCGGCCTTGCGCCAGACCCAGGCCGATTACGACCGCATCGCGCCGCTGGTCGGCAAGGGCGTCTATGCGCCGGCCCGGCTGGACGCCGCGCGCGCCGCGCGCGACACGGCCCAGGCCCAGGCGCGGGCCGTGGCCCGTCGTCGCGCGGTCGGGACCCTGGGCGCGCGACCCGAGGCGGTGCGGGCCGCCCGGGCCCAGGCCGACAGCGCTCGCGAAGTCCTGGCCGCCGCCCAGAACCGGCTGGACCTGATCAGCCCCAAGGCCCCGACGGCGGCGCGAGTGCAGGACGTGTTCTATCAGGCCGGCGAATGGACCGCGGCCAATCAGCCGGTGGTCGCCCTGCTGGCCGATGACCGGGTGCGGCTGCGCTTCTTCGTTCCCGAGGCGCGGGTGGCGCTCTATCGGATCGGGGCGGTGGTGCGGTTTGAGTGCGACGGCTGCGGCGCGACCCGATCGGCGCGGGTGAACTATGTCAGCCCCAGGCCCGAATTCACCCCGCCGGTGATCTATAGCCGCGAGGCTCGGCAACGGCTGGTGTTCCTGGTCGAGGCCCGACCCGAGGGCGGCCCGCCGCTGGCGCCGGGTCAGCCGGTCGACGTCACGCCGCTGGTCGGCGGCGCGTCGGAGGCCCGGCGGTGACCCTGGCCGTCGACGTCACCGGCCTGAACAAAAGCTTCGGCGCCCATCACGTCGTCCAGGACCTGGCCATCCAGATCGAGACCGGCAAGATCACCGGTTTTCTGGGCCCCAATGGCTCGGGGAAGACCACCACCCTGCGCATGCTGTGCGGTCTGCTGACGCCCGACAGCGGCGAGGGCCGGGTGCTGGGGCTGGACTTCCGCAAGGACGCCGAGGCCGTCAAGCGCCAGACCGGCTACATGACCCAGAGGTTCTCGCTGTATGAAGACCTGTCGATCGCGGAAAATCTCGACTTCGTGGCGCGGGTGCACGAACTGGATCGCCGCCGCGAGCGGGTCCGGGACTCGCTGGACCGTCTGGGCCTGACCGCCCGCAAGACGCAGCTGGCCGGCAGTCTGTCGGGCGGCTGGAAACAGCGCCTGGCCCTGGCCGCCGCCATCCTGCACGACCCCAAGCTGCTGCTGCTGGACGAGCCCACGGCCGGGGTCGATCCCAAGGCCCGGCGCGAGTTCTGGGATGAGATCCACGGTCTCTCGGCCGGCGGCATGACCGTGATGGTCTCGACCCACTACATGGACGAGGCCGAGCGCTGCCACGACATCGCCTATATCGCCTATGGCAAGCTGATCGCGCGGGGGACGGCCGAGGCGGTGATCGACCAGTCGGGCCTGGTCACCTTCCGCGCCGAAGGGCCCGGCGCCGATCGACTGGCCCGCGACCTGGCGACCAAGCCCGGCGTCGTGATGGCCGCGCCGTTCGGCGCCGCCCTGCACGTCAGCGGCGTCGACCGCGCGGCGCTGGACGCGGCCATCGCGCCTTACCGCCGGCCGCCGTTGGTCTGGACCGAGGTTCAGCCGACCCTGGAGGACGTGTTCATCCGGTTGATGAGCGGCGCGGAGGACACGTTCCAATGAGCCGTCAGCCTTCCGAAAGACCGTCTGGGGGTCTGTCGATCAACCGCATCGTGGCGGTGCTGATCAAGGAGTTCATTCAGCTCACCCGCGACCGGCTGACCTACGCCATGATCCTGGTCATGCCGATCGCGCAGCTGATGCTGTTCGGCTACGCCATCAACGGCGATCCGCGCGACCTGCCGACGGCGGTCTATGTGCAGGACCAGGGGCCGATGGCGCGCTCGACCCTCGCGGCCCTGGCCAACAGCGGCTATTTCCGCATCGTCCGCCAGGCGACCTCGCCGGCCGAACTGGATGACGCCATCGCCCGGGGGCAGGTTCAGTTCGCCCTGACCATCCCCGCCGACTTTTCGCGCCGCGTGGTGCGCGGCGACGGGGCCCAGATCCTGGTCGAGGCCGACGCCACCGATCCCGCCGCCACGGGCGGCGCGATCGCCGCCCTGGCCAATCTGCCCCAGGTGGCCCTGACCCGCGATCTGGTCGGCGCGGTGGCCCGCCCGGCCGCGCCGCCGTTCGAGGTGATCGTCCACCGCCGCTACAATCCCGAAGCCATCACCGCCTACAATATCGTCCCGGGGCTGCTGGGCGTGATCCTGTCGATGACCCTGGTGATGATGACGGCGCTGGGCGTCACCCGCGAATATGAACGGGGCACGATGGAGAGCTTGCTGGCCACGCCGGCCCGGCCCATCGAGGTGATGATCGGCAAGCTGACGCCCTATGTCGTGGTGGGGCTGATCCAGACCGTGGTGATCCTGACCCTGGCCCGCGCCCTGTTCGCCGTGCCGATGGCCGGCGGCTGGCTGGCCCTGTCGCTGGGCGTCACCCTGTTCATCATCGGATCGCTGTCGCTGGGCTTCCTGATCTCGACCCTGGCCCGAACCCAGCTGCAGGCGATGCAGATGTCGTTTTTCTACATCATGCCGTCTATCCTGCTGTCGGGCTTCATGTTCCCGTTCCGGGGCATGCCGGCCTGGGCGCAGGCGATCGGCGGCGTCATTCCCGTGACCCACTTTCTGCGGGTCGTGCGCGGCGCGATGCTGAAGGGGTTGGGTCTGGCGGAGATGTGGACCAGTCTGTCCGCTCTCGGACTATTCGTGGTCGCGATCACCGGCTTGGCCATGGCCCGCTATCGGACGACCCTCGACTAGGGACCGGATTTTCGCGTCACAAGCGAACGCTCAGTCCAGAACGACGAAGCTGCGACAAGGCGCCACCTTTTCATGCGGCAAGGCCTTGCGTGACGGGGATTCACGTGCGAACCAACCATACTGGCGCGCGCTGCGGAAATCTCGTCCTATGCGCTCGCAGGTTGATGGATTGGCGACGGCTGTGTTTCGCGTCCTGGTGCGGCTATACCAGAATAGCGAAACCTGCCGAGTGTGGCTTTGCTGACACTTTCCTGTGACGTCGGCCTTGGTATAACAGTGCTCGGCCGTTTTCGGCCGGAGCAGGGCAATAGAGGGCTCTTGATATGAAATTCAAACTCCTGGCGGGAGCCGCTCTGGCTGCGGTCTTCGCCGCATCAGGCGTGTCCGCTCAAGAGACCGGCTGGTATGGCGCGGTCGATCTTGGATACCACTCGCCGGCCGGCTTGAAGACCGAGTCGGACGGCACTGCTCCGGACGGCGCGCACTATCACTACGAGTGGGCGGCCGACAAGGACTGGGCCGGCTTCGTCCGTCTCGGCTATCAGTTCAACCCGAACTGGCGCGCTGAACTCGAAGGCGGCTATCGCCCCGGCGATCTGACCTCGGTTCGCGGCAACGGCGTGCGTCAGCAGCCCCGCGGCCTCTGCACCCCCGGCATCGTCCGCACCGCCGCAGCCCCCAATTGCGGCTCGCCCGACGGTTCGATCGATTCCTGGACCCTGATGGCGAACGTCCTGTACGACTTCGCCCCGGACGCCTGGTTCAACCCCTTCGTCGGCGCGGGCGTCGGCATCAACCGTCTGGACGTCAAGGCCCTCGGCCAGTTCAGCGGCGTCGGCGCCGTCACGGCGACCAATGTCGCCATCCAGAACCTGACGGTCGATGACAGCGATCTGGCCATCTCCTGGCAAGCCATCGCCGGCGCCTCGATCAAGGCGACCGACAAGCTGAAGATCGACGTCACCTATCGCTATCTCGGCGCCGCCAACGAGCATTCGTGGCAGTCGACCGGCTCGGGCCTTCTGCAACCCGGCGCGTTCACCGGCGCGTACAACGACCAATCGGTGACCGTGGGCCTGCGTTAC
>JAHINZ010000026.1 GCA_018895795.1 Alphaproteobacteria bacterium | reverse complement strand
CCGGGCCACCTCCCCCAGAGGGGGAGGATCTGTCCACCACCCACCCTTCACTGACCTTCGCCATGTCCGCCTTCGGGCCAAATGCCGAACGTCAGCTTTCGGGCGGTGACCTAATTTCCGCTCCCGACGCGGGGCGGATCCACGTCCGCCCCACCCCTTCTCCGCCCGTCGCAAGCTCCGCTCCCGGCGCCAAGGCCAGCAGCCGACCGCGGACGCGGCGGTGATGTCTCCTAGGCCTCCACCACCCGCCGCTGCAGCGCCGGTTGCCCGTGGCGGGCGGCCATGATCTCGCCGATCACCGCCACCGCCACCTCGAACGGGGCCTTGCCGCCCAGATCCAGGCCGATCGGCGCGCGCAGCTTGGCCAGGTCGCGGTCGGTCAGGCCGGCGGCCTTCAGGCGCGCGATGCGCTCGCCCAGCCGGCGCCGGGCGCCCAGCAGGCCGACATAGGGGGCGGACGAGGGCAGGGCGGCCAGCAGGGCGGCGTGGTCCAGCTCGAGGTCGTGGCCGCAGATCGCCACGGCGGTCCAGGGGTCCAGGCCCAGGGCGGCCAGGGCCGGCCCCGCCTCGGCGCGGCTATAGGCGACGCCCGCCAGGGGCGGCGGCGTGGTCGGGCCCTTGGGCCGGATCAGAAAGGTCTCGAAGCCCGACTGCGCGCCGAGGCTGGCCACGGCCAGGGCGGTCGGGTCGCCGCCCAGCACCACCAGGCGCGGCGTCGGGTCATAGGCGCGCTCGAAGGCGCCGGTCCAGGGGACCATCGGCTCTTCCTGGCATTGGCGCTTGGCCCCGTCGCTGACCCAGAAGGCCGGGAGGCGCGCGTCGCCCAGGCGGAGCAGGGTTTGGGCCGCCGCGTCGTCCGGCGTGATCCGCTCGACCAGGATCTCGATCCGGGCGCCGCACAGCAGGCGGATGTCGGGCCAGGGGCTGCCCTCGCCATAGACCAGGCGACGCGGCCGGCCGTCGGCCAGGCAAGCCCGCGCATGGACCTCGACATCGGCTTCGATGCAGCCGCCCGACAAAAAGCCGGACAGACTATTTTTGCCGAACACCATCTGGGTCCCGACCGGACGCGGGCCGCCGTCGCCCAGCGCGACAATGGTCGCCAAGGCCGCTGGACCGTCCAAAAGCGCCGCCCGCAAGGCCGGACGGGCGTCATCGGCCATCCCGTACAGGGGCCAGTCTGGGTCTTGGATCATGCCGTTCATAGTGGGCGTCTTTAACTCCTCGGCAAGGTTCCAGAAACGCCTTCTTCAAACCTTGGCGCGTACGGTGACTGAATTCTCGGTGTTCAGTCCTCACGGATGTCCATGCCTATTTCGGTTTCAAAGCTCGGACTCGCGGCCGCCCAATTCGGGCTCGACGGCATGACGTCGACGCCGCGCGGGCGCTCGCCCGAAGCCGAGGCGCGCGATATCCTCAATATCGCCGACCGCTCGGGTCTGTCGGTGCTGGACGTCTCGGGCGTCTATGGCCGCGCCGAAACCGTGCTCGGCGACCTCATTCCGCGCCCGATCTCGTTCCGGGTCACCCTGTCGACCGCCCGCGCGGACCGGGGTCCTGACTTCGTCGAGACCGAGGCCCGCAATTCGCTGCGTCGCCTGGGCCTGGAGCGCGCCGACGCGATCATCGTCCACTCGCCCTCCGAGCTGTTTGGTCCGCACGGCGCCGCCCTGTGGGATCGCCTGGCGCGGCTGCGCGACGAGGGCCTGTTCAACAAGATCGGCGTCGCGGCCCACGCCAGCGACGATCCGGTGGGCGTGGCCCGCCGCTTCAAGCCCGACATCCTGCAGGCTCCGGCCTCGCTGCTCGATCAACGCCTGCTGGCCGACGGCTCGCTGGCCCGCATCGCCGGCATGGGGGTCGAGGTGCAGCTGCGCTCGATCTTCCTCAACGGCCTGCTGTTCCTGCCGCCCGATCGGGTGCCGGCCCAGCTGAAGGGCGCCTCGGGCCGTCTGTCGCGCGTGCGCCGGATGATCGCCGAAGGTCGCTCCGACCCGCTGCAGGCCGCCCTGGGCTTCGCCCTGTCGCGTCCCGAGGCCAGCGCCGTGCTGGTGGGCGTCACCTCCGCCGCCGAACTGTCGGCCGTGGTCGCCGCGGCCTCCAGCCCGCCGCCCGATCTCGACTGGGACGACATGGCCATCGACGATCCGGTCGCGCTCGATCCGCGGCGTTGGGTCGCCTAGGCGTCAGCCCGAATCAGGGACGACCTTGATCGTCGGCGACGGCGCGACCGCGCCTTGCCGCGGGCCGCACCGTCCTGGTTAACACGGCGCAAATATCTGATTCACAAGGCTTTTATCTTTTTCGGCTAGTGTGACTGAACAACGCCTCCAGGGAGTCGCTCGATGATCCTCGCCGTACTGCAGGCCCGCATGGGCGCCGGCCGTCTTCCCGGCAAGGCGATGGCCACGCTCCGGGGCGAGCCGATGATCATCCGCCAGCTGGAGCGCCTGCGCGGCGCGCGCTGTCTGAGCAAGATCATCGTCGCCACCAGCACCGACGCCTCCGATGACGCCCTGGCCGGTTTCGTGGTTTCGCGCGGCTATGCCGTGCATCGCGGGGCGGGGGCCGACATCCTGGATCGCATCGCCCGCTGCGCCGACGCCATCAGTTCGGTCAGTCATGTGGTTCGCATCAAGGGTGACGCGCCCTTTGTCGACCCGGCCATTGTCGACGCAGCCGTCCGCCTGGCCCTGGCCAGCGGCGCCGACTACACCTCCAACCGCGCCGAACGCTCTTATCCGGCCGGCATGGAGGTCGAGGTGATCACGGCCAACGCCCTGCGCGCCGCCGCCGCCGAGACCCGCGATCCGATGGCCCGTGTTTCGCCGACCGCCGCCATCCGCAATGCGCCGGACCGGTTCCGCCAGGCTCACCTGAAGGCGATGCGCGACTGGTCGCATCTGGACTGGCGGGTCAAGACCGCCGCCGACCTGGCCTTCGCCCGATCGATCTACGACGCCCTTCACCCGGCCGATCCGGACTTCTGCATGAACGACGTGCTGGACCTGGTGGAAAGCCGCCAGGACATCGCGCGGTTCGCGGCCTAGCATTTTAGTCCGCTCTTCCCGGCGAAGGCCGGGACCCAGATCGTAAAGCTGTGAGGCGCATGCAAAGACGCCCGCGATCCTTTCCGGAACGCGGGCGCTTTCGCATCTGGACCCCGGCTTTCGCCGGGGAGAGCGGGTAAGAAAACTACGTCCACGCCCCGTAGGGGTCCACCGACGGCTTGCCCAGCGCCTGGGCCACGGCCGGGTGGGTCAGCTGTCCGTTCAGCACATTGAGACCCCGCGACAGATGGACATTGGTCTTCAGCGCGTCCAGGCCGTGGTCGGCCAGGGCCAGGCCGAACGGCAGGGTGGCGTTGCCCAGGGCCTCGGACGAGGTGCGCGGCGCGGCGCCCGGCATATTGGCCACGCAATAGTGCACGACGCCGTCGACCGTGTAGGTCGGATCGGCGTGGGTGGTGGGCTTGCTGGTCTCGAAACAGCCGCCCTGGTCGATCGAGACGTCGACCAGAACCGAGCCGGGCTTCATCTGCTTGAGGTGTTCGCGGCGCACCAGCTTGGGCGCGGCGGCGCCGGCCGTCAGCACGGCGCCGATGATCACGTCGGCCTTGAGGATCTCTTCTTCCACCGCCGCGAAGGTCGAATAGCGGGTCAGGATGCGGCCTTGATACAGGTCGTCCAGCTCGCGCATGCGCGGGATCGAGCGTTCCAGCACCACCACCTCGGCGCCCAGGCCGGCGGCCATGCGCGCGGCGTTGGAACCGACCACGCCGCCGCCCAGCACGGCGACGCGGGCCGGCGGCACGCCGGGCACGCCGCACAGCAGCAGGCCCATGCCGCCATTGTGCTTGAGCAGGGTCTCGGCGGCCGAGAACACGGCGATGCGGCCGGCCACTTCCGACATCGGGGCCAGCAGCGGCAGGCCGCCCTTGGCGTCGGTGACGGTCTCATAGGCGATGGCGGCGCAGCCGCTGCTGAGCAGGCCCTCGGTCTGGGTCGGGTCGGGCGCCAGGTGCAGATAGGTGAACAGGATGTGCCGCGGCTCAAGCTTCTCCCATTCGACCTTCTGGGGTTCCTTGACCTTGATGATCATGTCCGCGCCGGAAAACACCGCCGCGGCGTCGGCCGCGATGGTCGCGCCGGCCTTCAGATAGGTCTCATCGGCATAGCCGGCGCCCAGGCCGGCGCCGGCCTGGACCAGCACGCTGTGACCGTGACCGACATATTCCCGCACGGCCGTGGGGGTCAGGCCAACCCGGTGTTCGCCCGGCTTGATCTCGGAAGGGACGCCAACGCGCATGATGATTTCCTCCAAACGGATTTTAATGCCGGTTTACGCCTCTCGGCCCGCAGGTTCCTTGGCCATTTCGCGCCATGAGACCTATGTTATGCAGGAATCCTGCATCAACAGGCCGCCCGATGAAGAAACCCGCCGTAGACCTGGACACATTCGACCGGAAGCTCCTGACCTTGCTGCAACGTCGAGGTCGGGCCAGCTATGTGGACATGGCCGAGGCGGTGAATTTGTCGGAGTCCGCCTGCCTGCGCCGGGTGCGGGCGCTGGAGGAGGCGGGGGTGATCAGCCGCTACGCCGCCGTGATCGACGAGCGCACCGTGGGCCTGCCGTTGAGCGTCTTCGTCACCGTCACCCTGTCGTCCCAGGCCGAGGCGACCTTGAGCCTGTTCGAGAAGGCCATCGCCACCGTGCGCGAGGTGGCCGAGTGCTATCTGATGACCGGCGGCTCGGACTATCTGTTGCGGCTGGTGGTGCGCGACGTGGATGACCTGGAGCGGGTCCACGCCCAGGAACTGACGCGCATTCCCGGCGTGGTGCGGGTCAGTTCCAGCATCGCCCTGCGCACGGTGGTCAAGCGTGGCGAACTGCCGCTGTGAGGGGCGCCCCCAAAACCTACCGTCGGTTAACCTTGTCTCTCTAGGTCTAGGATTCGATACAGACAACGTCGGGGGACGAGATGGTTTCGAGACGACTTCTTCTGGGTGTTTTGGCCGCCAGCCTGGCGGCGCCGGTCATGGCGCTGGCCGAAGGCGACGAGCCCACGCTGTTCACCAAGAAAGGTCGTCGAACGCGTCGCGCGCTCAAGACCCAATCCACGGACAAGGCGGCGCTTCACAACGCCCTGGCCGAGGTCAAGCCGCTGGAAGCCGATCCGGACGACGCGCCGCATGACGCGCCGCCCCAGCTGGTCAGCCCCGACGAGGCCCTGGGCCGGCTGAAGCAGGGCAACACCATCTTCTCTCGCGGCGGGGCCAGCATCGCCCTGCCGGGCGTGGCGCGCCTGACCGAACTGGCGGGCGGCCAGCATCCGTTCGCGGTGATCGTCGGGTGCAGCGACAGCCGGGTCTCGCCGGAACTGGTCTTCGATTGCAATCTCGGCGAACTGTTCGTGGTCCGCGTCGCCGGCTCGACCGTCAGCCAGGAAGGCCTGGGCTCGATTGTTTACGCCGTCGAGCATCTGGGATCGCCTTTGGTGGTGGTTCTGGGCCACACCAAATGCGGCGCCGTCGGCGCGGCGGTGGATGTCGCCACCAAGCATGCCGACCTTCGCGGCGCCTTGTTCGACATGGTTCTGCCGATCCTCCCGGCGGTGCTGGAGGCGCAGGAACGGCATCCGGCCGATCTGCAGGACGCCGCGATCCGCCAGAACGTCCGCGCTGTGGCCGCCCGGCTGCGGGTGGCCGACGGGACGCTGGCCGAACGCCTGGACGAGGGGCGGTTGAAGATCGTTTCGGCCTGCTATGACCTGGCCAGCGGCCAGGTGGCGTTCGACGCCTAGACGGGAAAATCGAAGACCGCTGATCCGTTGACCCCCGGCCCGGCTTAGGTTCAAGTCCCCTCCATACAGGCGAGCAAGGGGATCAGCGATGTCGACGGACGAGACGCCGCCTGTGGGCGGACGCGGCTCCCTTTCGGCGCGCTGGGCGCAGCTCAAGAGCCATATCCCCGAACGCCTGAAGTCGCCGCTGGTGGCGGTCGCCGCCGGCGCTCTGGTCGTCGGCTTCGGCGGGGGGCTGCTGACGGGCAAGGCGGCGGAGCTGGGCTGGTTCGGCGGCGGCAAGAGCGCCGTGGCCTCCGCCCCGGCCAAGGGCCAGGCCTGGTCGCTGTTTGGCAAGCCGCGCGCGGCCAACGCCCCGCGCCGCGGTATTCCCAAGCCCGAAGGCTTCGCCGTCTGGCAGAGCCGGATCGACAGCTCCGGCCAGGATCCCATGGCCTGCGTGCGGATGAGCAAGCCGCTGGATCCGTCCAAGGCCTATGCCGATTTCGTGCTGATCTCGCCCGACATCGGCCGCCAGCCCGCCGTGCGGGTCAAGGGCGACGAGCTGTGCGTCGGCGGCGTCGGCTTCACCGACCACCGCGTCACGCTGCTCAAGGGCCTGCCCGCCAAGGGCGGCGAGACCCTGTCGGCCAATGCCGACGTCGATTTCACCTTTGGCGAGAAGCCGCCCTATGTCGGTTTCGCCGGCGACGGCGTGATCCTGCCGCGCGACGACGCCGACGGCGTCGGCATCGAGACGATCAATGTCCAGGCCCTGGCCGTCGAGGTCTGGCGGGTGCCGGACCGCAACCTGGTCCGCAAGTCGATCAGCGCCCCCGATCCTACCGGCGAGGGCGACTGGGCCGGCGACTATGGCGATGACAGTGTCGGCGAAGACGGGCGTCGGGTCTGGAAGGGCCTCGTGCCGGTCACCGGCGCCTCGGGTCAGAAGGCCACCACCGTCTTCCCGCTGGGCGCGGTGCTGAAGGACATGAAGGCCGGCGCCTTCGTGATCAAGGCGCGCGACGCCTCGGGCGGCCGCGATCCCGATGAGGAGGGCGACACGCCGCCCGCCCAGGCCCGCCGCTGGATCATGTTCACCGACATGGCGATGATCGCCTATGACGGCTCCGAATCCCTCGACGTGGTGGTTCGCTCACTGAAGAGCGCCAAGACCCTGTCCGGCGTCCGCGTGGCCCTGGTGGCCAAGGACGGCCAGGATCTGGCCGAGGTCACCAGCGACGCCGACGGCCGTGTGCGCTTCCTGCGGCCCCTGCTGGAAGGTCAGGGCGGCGAGCACGCCAAGATGGTCATGGCCTATGGTCCGCTAGGCGATCTGGCCGTGCTGGATCTGGACCGTTCGCCCGTCGACCTGTCCAAGCAGGGCGTGGGCGGCCGCACCGACGTCACCGCCGGGCGCTCGACCCGCACCGATATCGACGGCTATCTGTATGCCGATCGCGGCATCTATCGGCCGGGCGAGACCGTCCACCTGACCGCCATGGTTCGCGACCGGCTGGCCAAGGCGGTCAATGACCGCAAGGGCGAGATCGTCGTCAAGCGGCCCTCGGGCGTCGAGTTCAAGCGCTACCCGTTCAGCCAGGCTCAGTCCGGCGCCGTATCCGCCGACATCGCCCTGCCGCGCTCGGCGCCGCGCGGCCGCTGGACCGCCGAACTGAAGATCGAGGGTATCGAGGCGGCCTCGGGCAGCCTGACCTTCAGCGTCGAGGACTTCGCGCCGCAACGGCTGGCCGTTACCACCACGGGCCAGGAGTCCGTGCCGCTGGGCGTGGGCGAGACCCGCAAGGTCGAGGTTTCGGCCCGCTTCCTCTATGGCGCGCCGGGCGCGGGCCTGCAGGTCCAGGGCGAGGCGCGGCTGCGCGCCGACGCCGACCCCTTCCCCGCCTATAAGGACTATGCGTGGGGTGACGCCGACAAGCCGTTCGAGGAAAAGTTCCTCGAGCTGGGCACGACGGTCACCGACGGCGAGGGCCGGGCGGTGCTGTCGGTCGGGACCGATCTGGCCGGCGACACGGCCCAGCCGCTGGTCGCGGCCGTCACCACCTCGGTGTTCGAACCGGGTGGTCGTCCGGTGCGTGAAGGCCTGGACCTCAAGGTCCGCGCCAAGGCGCTGTATTACGGCGTCAAGGTCGAGCAGGGCGAGTCCGCCAAGGGCGATCCGCCCATCAGCCTGGACCTGATCGCCGTCAACGCCGCCGGTCAGCGGGTCGGGGCGACCGCCACCTACACCCTGATCAGCGAGAACTGGGACTATGACTGGTTCCAGCAGGACGGCCGCTGGCAGTGGCGGCGCACCAGCCGCGACGCGGTGGTGGCCAAGGCCACGGTCAATATCGGCGCGGGCGCGCCGGCCCGCTTCACGCGGCGTCTGGGCTGGGGCGACTATCGTCTGGTGGTCGAGGGCGCCGACGGCGCGCGCACCGTCACCCGCTTCGCGGCGGGCTGGGGCTCGCCGGCCAAGGACGCCGAGGCGCCCGACTTCGTGCGGGTCAGCGCCGGGACCAAGGCCTATGAACAGGGCGACACGGTCGAGATCACGCTCAAGCCGCCCTATGCCGGCGAAGCGCAGATCGCCGTCGCCACCGATCACCTGATCGACCTGAAGACGGTCAGTGTCGGCGCGGGCGGAACCACGGTGCGCCTGAAGACCTCGGCCGCCTGGGGCGGCGGGGCCTATGTGATGGTCAGCGTCATCCAGCCGCGCGATCCGGTGGCCTCGCCCAAGCCGCGTCGGGCCCTGGGTCTGATCTATGTGCCGCTGGATCCCAAGGGTCGCAAGCTGACCGTGGATCTGGGCACGCCGGTCAAGATCGACTCCAAGGCGCCAGTCGAGATCCCGGTTTCGGTCAAGGGCCTGGGCCTGGGCCAGCGCGCCCATGTCACCGTCGCGGCGGTGGACGAGGGCATCCTGCGCCTGACCCATCAGGACAGTCCCGATCCGGTGAAATGGTACTTCGGCAAGCGGGCCCTGGGCGTCGACTATCGCGACGACTATGGCCGCCTGCTCGATCCCAATCTGGGCGCGCCGGCCAATGTCAATTTCGGCGGCGACGAGGTCGGCGGCGAAGGCCTGACAGTGACGCCGATCAAGACCGTGGCCCTGTGGTCGGGCGTGGTCGAGACCGGTCTGGACGGCAAGGCGGTGATCAGGCTGCCGGCCGCCGACTTCAATGGCGAGCTGCGGCTGATGGCCGTGGCCTGGACCGACACGGCCGTGGGCTCGGGCTCCAAGCCCCTGACCGTGCGCCAGCCGGTGGTGGCCGACCTCAATCTGCCGCGCTTCCTGGCCCCGGGCGACAAGGCCATGGCGACGCTGGAACTGCACAATGTCGAGGGCAAGCCCGGCGCCTATACCGCCGAGGCCTTCTCGTCGGGCGGGCTGAAGGTGGCCTTCAGGAAGGTGTTCCAGCTGGTCCTGGGCCAGCGGATCGCCGAGAAGATCCCGTTCCTGGCGCCGGACGTCACCGGCATCGGCAAGATCGGCTTCAAGGTGGCCGGCCCGGGCTTCGCGACCAGCAAGGACTATCCGATCCAGACCCGCCTGGGCTGGGGCGACGTGGTGCGAACCACCACGGTGCTGCAGCAACCCGGCGCGGCCTTCACCCCGACGGCCGACCTGATGTCGGGCCTGGCGGCCGGGGATGTGACGCTGCAGGTCAGCTATTCGCCGTTCAAGGGCTTCGACCCGGCGGCGATCGCGGTGGCCCTGCAACGCTACCCCTATGGCTGCACCGAACAGCTGGTCTCGACCGCCTATCCGCTGCTCTACGCCCAGAGCCTGACCTCCGATCCCAAGCTCAAGCGCACGCCGGCCGCCCTGGCCGGGGCGGTGGGCAAGCTTTTGGATCGCCAGACCCTCGACGGCGCCTTTGGCCTGTGGCGGGTGGGTGATGGCGAGGCCGATCCGTGGCTGGGCGCCTATACGACCGACTTCCTGCTGGAAGCGCGGGCCCAGGGCGTCGCCGTGCCGGACGCGGCGATCGACAAGGCGCTCAACGCCATGCGCCAGATCAGTCGCCCTGACGGCTGGGCCTCGGTGTCGTACCGGATGGAGTATCCGCAGGGGTGGGCCCAGACGCCGGAACAGTCGACCAAGGCCACCGAACGTCTGCGCCGCCGGGCTTCGGCCTACGCCCTCTATGTGATGGCCAAGGGCGGCAGGGGCGACCTGGCGCGCCTGCGCTGGTGGCATGACGTGCAGATGAAGGACGAAGCCCAGCCGATCGCCAAGGCCTATGTCGCCGCCGGCCTGGCCCGGATGGGCGACAAGGCCCGGGCCCGCTCGGCCATGCGTCAGGCGGTCAAGTCGCTGGGCTATCGCGACGAGCAGGACTGGTATCAGAGCCCGCTGCGTGACGTGGCGGCCCTGACGGCCCTGGCCGTCGAGGCCGGTCAGGGCGACATCGCCCGCCAGCTGCAAGGCCGGCTGGAGAATGTGGTCAAGGATCCCGACGCCCTCAACACCCAGGAACAGGCCGCCGTCCTGCACGCGGCCTATGCCCTGCTGAAGGCGGCGGGTCCGATCACGATCAACGCCACCGGCGCGATGGCCCTGCCGCCGGCCGGCGGCGCGCCGCGCTGGGCGGTCGGCAAGCTGGCCGACAGCCGCTTCGTCAATGCGGGCAAGGGCGCGTTATGGCGGACGGTCAGCGTGCGCGGCACCCCGACCTCGGCCCCGGGCCCGGCGGCCAATGGGCTGGTGGTCAGCAAGCGCCTGCTGTCGATGACCGGGGCCGGCGTCGATCCGGCCAACATCCAGCAGGGCGACCGGGTGATCATCCTGGTTTCCGGCCGCTCGATGCAGGCCCGCTCGATCGCCCTGGTGGTGGACGACGCCCTGCCGGCCGGTTTCGAGATCGAGACCACCCTGGGGGCGGACGACGCCCAGAACGGTCCGTACAAGTTCCTCGGCGAACTGACGGCGGCCGACGTTCAGGAAAGCCGCGACGATCGCTTCATCGCGGCCCTGGACCTTGAGGGGAACAAGCCCTTCGCCCTGGCCTATGTGGCGCGGGCGGTGACGCCGGGCGAGTTCTTCCTGCCCGGGGCCGTGGCCAAGGACATGTACCATCCCAGCCTCAACGCCCGGTCGGATGCGGGCCGCGCGGTGATCTCGCCGGGGCAGTGACGGTGAGCATGGGCTTCATCTTCCCCCTCCGGGGGAGGAGCGCTGAAAGCGCGGAGGGGGCGAGTGACGCGAGGCCGGTGGCGGAATGACGTCTGCTGATTCAGGGGGCGCTTCCGCCACTGGCCCCCTCCGGATGCTGCGCATCCTCCTCCCCCGGAGGGGGAAGATGGTCGCGCCGCTCACCCGCGTGCTCATCGCCCTGCTCGGCGTCCAGGTCGCCCTGTTCGCTCTGAGCACGGCCTTCCCGCCGGACATGACCCGCGCCCGTCATTCCTCGCCGGTGGCGCTGGATCGGCGCGGCGCCTGGCTGCGGGCCCTGCCGGTGGAAGACGGCCGCTGGCGGATCCGGGCGGACCTGGATCGCACCGACAAGACCTTCCAGACGCGGTTGATCGCGATCGAGGACGCGCGGTTCTACGGCCACCTGGGCGTTGATCCCCTGGCGGTGGTCCGGGCGGCGGGTTCGGCGATGCTGCATGGCCGCCCGACCTCCGGGGCCTCGACCCTGACCATGCAGACCGCGCGGCTGCTGGAGCCGCGTCCGCGCACCCTGGGCTCCAAGCTGATCGAGATGATCCGCGCCGCCCAGCTGGAATCACGGCTGACCAAGCGCCAGATCCTGGCCCTCTATCTGACCCTGGCGCCCTATGGCGGCAATCTGGAGGGGGTGCGGGCCGCCAGCCTGGCCTATTTCGGCCAGGAGCCGACCAGTCTGACCGACGGCCAGCAGGCCCTGCTTATCGCCCTGCCGCAGTCGCCCGAGGCCCGCCGGCCCGATCGGCGACCCGAGGCGGCGCGGTTGGCGCGGCGGACGGTGCTGGACAAGATGGTGCGCGCCGGGGTGTTGACGCAGGCCGCCGCCGTCGAGGCCGACGCCGAACCCCTGCCGGGTCGCACGCCGTTTCCCGCCCTGGCCTGGAACGTGGCCGGCCAGCTGGCCCGCGCCGCGCCGGCCGCCCAGGCCAGCGTCATCTCGACCCTCGACGCCGACCTGCAGGCGCGGCTGGAGCCGATGGCCGCCGCCATCGCCGCGTCGCAAGGCGGCGAGGCCACCGCCGCCATCCTGGTGGTGGAGATCAAGGGCCGAGCCGTGCGCGCCGCCGTGGGTTCGGCCGGCCGTGACCGGGCCGGCGGCTGGGTCGACATGACCCGCGCCCTGCGCTCGCCGGGCTCGTCCCTGAAGCCGTTCATCTACGCCATGGCCATGGATGACGGCCTGGTCGCCGCCGACACCCAGCTGACCGACTCGGCGACCCGCTTCGCCGACTATCAGCCGGAGAATTTCGACCGGGTGTTTCACGACAAGGTCACGGTGCGCGAGGCCCTGACCCATTCGCTGAACGTGCCGGCCGTCGCCACCCTGGAGCGCCTGGGCCCCGAGGTGTTCGCCGGCCGGATCGAGGCGACCGGCGCGCATCTGGCCCGACCGAAGGCGCAGCTGAGGGCGGCGGGCCTGGCCCTGGCCCTGGGCGGCGAGGGCATCACCCTGCGCGATCTGGTGATGCTGTACGCCGCTCTGGGCGACGGCGGCTTGGCCAAGCCCCTGGCCTGGACGGAGGCCGACGCCAGGCTGCGTGAAAAGTCAGGCGGAACCCGGCTGGTCCGGCCCGAGGCGGCGCGGCAGGTGCTGGACATCCTGCGCGAGGCCCCCGCCCCGCGCGGCCGCGCGCCGTCGGCCCTGACCCTGGGCGGTCCGGCCATGGCCTTCAAGACCGGCACCTCCTACGGCTTTCGGGACGCCGTGGCGGCCGGGGTGGTGGGCGGCTACGCGATCGTGGTGTGGACCGGCCGGGCCGACGGCGGCGCGCGCGGCGGCCTGACCGGACGCGACGCGGCCCTGCCGCTGCTGTTCGACGTCGCCGACGTGATCGGCGCTCCAGCGACCGCCCCGCGTCCGATCGCGCCCAAGGCCGCGCCCGAAGCGCTGCAGCGGCTGCGAGCCGCCGATGACGGTCCGCGCCTGATCTTCCCGCCCGACGGCGCGGCGGTGCAGGTGGAGGCCCTGGGGCCAAGGTCGCGCGGTCTGGTGCTGGCGGCCGGCGGCGAGGACCTGACCTGGTACGTGGCCGGAACGCCGCTGGCCGCTGATCCGGTCAGCGGCCGGGTCGTCTGGCGGCCTTCGGCGCCGGGGTTCTACAAGCTGTCGGTGGTGGACGGGCAGGGGCGCAAGGCCACCGCCCGTGTCCGCATCAAAGCCGGCTAGAGGCCACCGCGGCCTGATAGTCCTCGAGATTGGCGATGCCGACATTGAGGTCGTTAACCAGGCCGTTGGACAGCGAATAGACCCAGCCGTGCACGGCCAGGTCCTGGCCGCGCGCCCAGGCGTCCTGCACGAACACGTCGGCGGCCACGTTGCGCACCTGACGGATGACGTTCAGTTCGCACAGGCGGTTGAGCTTTTCCTTTTCGCTGGGCAGGGCGTCCAGTTCGTGGCGGTGCTCGGCATGGACCTCGCGGATCGGGTGCAGCCAGTGATCGACCAGGCCGCGTCGCTGGCCGTCGATGGCCGCCGCCACGCCGCCGCAGCCATAGTGGCCCACGACCATCACGTGCTTGACCTTCAGCACGTCGACCGCGAACTGCAGCACGCTGAGATAGTTGGCGTCCTGCGGCGGGGCCAGGTTGGCGACATTGCGGTGGACGAACAGTTCGCCCGGATCGAGGCCGACGATCTCATTGGCCGGCACGCGGCTGTCGCTGCAGCCAATCCACAGATATTCCGGGCTCTGCTGGTTTTCGAGCCGCTTGAAAAATTGCGGATCCACCTCGGTCTTGCCCCGCGACCAGGCGGCGTTCTTGGCCTTGAGATCCTCAAGCATGGGTCGCGTCCGGCTGCAGGTTGGGGTGAGCGGCGGCGATGGCGGGATGGTTCAGGGCCTTGGCGACGGCGGCGTTGATCGCCGGAAACGGCGTCATGTCCACGTGGAAGCGGGCGGCGTTATAGACCTGGGGAACCAGGCAGCAATCGACCAGGCCCGGGGCGTCGCCGAAGGCGTAGCCTCGGCCGTGCTCGGCCACCATCGGCTCCAGGGCCATGAAGCCGTCGGCGATCCAGCGCTGGGCCCAGGCGTCGCGGCCGTCCTGGTCGACGCCCAGCTGGGTCAGGGCGCGCAGGATGCGCAGATTGTTCACCGGGTGGATGTCGCAGGCGATGATCTCGGCCATGGCCCGGACCGTGGCCCGGTCGAACGGGTCGGCGGGCAACAGGCGGGGCTCGGGGACGGTGTCATCCAGCCATTCCAGAATGGCCAGGCTCTGGGTCAGGCGGCGCGCGACCCCGCCCGGGGTCTCGACCTCCAGGGTCGGCACCAGGGCCTGGGGATTGAGGGCGCGATAGGCCTCGTCCTGATGCTGGCTCGACACCAGGTCCACGGGCTGGATCGCGTAGTCCAGGCCCTTGAGGTTCAGGCCGATGCGCACCCGATAGGGCGCGCTGGCGCGCCAGGCGCTGTGCAAGGTCAGCTTCATCGCGATCGCTCTCAGGCCAGGGTGAAGGAGAGTTGGCCGACGCCCTCGACCACGCCCTCGATCCGGTCGCCGCGCACGATGGGGCCGACGCCTTCGGGCGTGCCGGTGAAGATCAGATCGCCGGCCTCCAGCCGCCACAGCTGGCTGGCCTTGGCGATCACTTCGGCGACGTTCCAGATCATGTCGGCGATCTGGCCGCGTTGGCGTTCCTCGCCGTTGACGGACAGAAAGATCGCGCCTTGCGGCGGCGGGCCGCCCATCGACCGGATGGCGCTGATCGGGGCGCTGGCGTCGAAGGCCTTGCCGGCTTCCCAGGGCTGACCCTTGGCCTTGGCGGCCCCTTGCAGGTCGCGCCGGGTGAGGTCGACGCCGACGGCGTAGCCGAACACCAGGGCGATGGCCTGCTCGGGCGTGAGGTTTTCGCCGCCGCCCTTCAGGGCCGCGACCAGCTCGATCTCGTGATGCAGGTCCGAGGTCGCCGACGGATAGGGCACGGTGGTCGGCAGCGGGACCACCGCGTCGGCCGGCTTGGCGAAGAAGAACGGCGGATCGCGGGTGTCGCCGCCCATTTCGCGGGCATGGGCGGCGTAGTTGCGGCCCACGCACAGGATGCGCCGCACCGGAAAGACGTCGGACGAGCCCTCGACCGGAACCGTGGGCAGGGCGGGCGGGGGAAAGGCGTATGTCGTCATATCGTTTGATTAGCCTCAAAGCGCGCGGTTCAAAAGCGCCCTGAGCTGGTTATCGCGCATCAGAAATCATCCGACGATGTTAGACGGCTAAACGTTCTTTCACTTGCCCCCGTCCGCTTGGTCGGGTCATGAGGGGACTGAGCAATTTTGGGCGTCAATCAATGCGGGGGCTTTGAGCGCGCGATGCTGATCATCGAAAACCTGACCCACGTCTACGGCAACGGCGTTCGCGCCCTGGACGAGGTCAGTCTGACCATACCGCGCGGCATGTACGGCCTGTTGGGGCCGAACGGCGCCGGCAAGTCGACCCTGATGCGCACCATCGCCACCCTGCAGGCCCCGACCTCGGGCCATATCCGCTTCGGCGACATCGATGTGCTGAAGACGCCGGAGCTTTTGCGGCGCACCCTGGGCTATCTGCCGCAGGACTTCGGCGTGTATCCGCGGGTCTCGGCCTACGACATGCTCGACCACATGGCGGTGCTGAAGGGCCTGGCCGACGCCAAGGCGCGCAAGGACACGGTCGAGAGCCTGCTGGGCCAGGTCAATCTGTGGGGCGTGCGCAAGAAGGCCCTGGCCGGCTTTTCGGGCGGCATGCGCCAGCGGTTCGGCATCGCCCAGGCCCTGATCGGCGATCCGCGCCTGATCATCGTCGACGAGCCCACCGCCGGCCTCGACCCCGAAGAGCGCAACCGCTTCCTCAACCTGCTGGCCGAGATCGGCGAGAACGTGGTGGTGATCCTGTCCACCCACATCGTCGAGGACGTGTCGGACCTGTGTCCGGCCATGGCGATCATCTGCGACGGCCGCATCGTCAAGCAGGGCGCCCCGGCCGACCTGGTCGGCCAGCTCAAGGGCTGCATCTGGATGAAGGTGATCGACAAGGCCGAGCTCGAGGCGGCCAAGGCGCGCTATCAGGTGATCTCCACCCGCCTGATGGGCGGCCGCACGGTGATCCATGTCTTGGCCGACAGCGATCCCGGCGACGGGTTCGCGGCGGTCGAGGGCGGTCTCGAGGACGTCTATTTCTCGACCCTGTCCACCACCCGCCGCGCGGCTTAGGGGGCCGGCGATGTTTCGCAAGATCGCGGGCTTCGAGCTTCGCTACCAACTGAAGTCACCCGTCTTCTGGGTGGTGGCGGTGATTTTCTTCCTGTTGGCGTTCGGCCTGACCACGATCAGCCAGATCTCGATCGGGCTGGGGTCCAACGACCACCGCAACGGCCCCTACGCCCTGGCGCAGGACCACCTGATCTTTTCGATCTTCTACATGTTCGTGACGACGGCCTTCGTGGCCAATGTTGTGGTGCGCGACGACGAGACCGGGTTCGGACCGATCCTGCGCGCCACCCGCATCCGCAAGTTCGACTATCTGTACGGGCGTTTCGCGGGGGCCTTCGCCGCCGCGGCGATCTCGTTCCTGGCCGTGCCGCTGGCGGTCCTGGTCGGCTCCTGGATGCCGTGGGTGGACAAGGAGATGCTGGGCCCCAACCTGCCGGACGCCTACGCCTTCGCCTATCTGGTGCTGGCCCTGCCGTCGCTGCTGTTGACCTCGGCGATCTTCTTCTCGCTGGCCACGGTCACCCGGTCGATCATGTGGACCTATGTCGGCGCCATCGCCTTCATGGTCGTCTGGACCATCGCCGGCATCGCGCTGGGGCGGCCGGAGTTCGAGAAGGCCGCCGCGCTGTGGGAGCCGCTGGGGACCGGCGCCTACGGCCTGCTGACCAAGTACTGGACCGTCAGCGAGCGCAACACCGTGGTGCCGCCGATCGCCGGCGTGCTGCTGTTCAACCGCCTGTTCGCCGTCGCGCTGTCGGGGGGGTTCCTGGCTCTGGCCTATGGGCTGTTCCGGTTCGAGTCGGTCGACCAGGCCAGCCTCAGCCCGAAGGCCGCCCGCAAGGCCAAGGCTTTGGCCCAGGCCGACGTCGCGCCGCCCCCGCCGGCGGGGCCTCTGCCGGTTCCGCGCTTTGACCGTCAAGCGGCCTGGGCCCAACTGCTGGCGCGGACCCGGCTCGACATGGCCCAGGTGTTCAGGAGCCCCGCCTATTTCGTGCTGCTGGCGCTGGGCCTGGCCAATGCCGCGGGCGCGCTCTGGTTCGTCACCGACGCCGGGCGTTATGGCGGCGTGATCTATCCCGTCACCCGGGTGCTGATCCCGGCCTTGACCGGTTCGTTCAGCCTGATCCCGATCATCATCGCCATCTATTATGCGGGCGAACTAGTCTGGCGCGAACGCGACCGCAAGACCCACGAGATCATCGACGCGACGCCGGTGCCCGACTGGGCCTTTGTCGCGCCCAAGACCCTGGCGATCATTCTGGTGCTGATCTCGACCCTGGCGGTGAGCATCGTCGCCGGCGTGCTCAGCCAGCTGATCCATGGCTACAGCCATATCGAACTGGGCAAGTATCTGCTGTGGTACGCTCTGCCGCTGGCGGTGAACCTCAGCCTGGTCGCGGTGCTCGCGGTCTTCCTGCAGACCATCAGCCTGCACAAGTTCATCGGCTGGGGCCTGATGGTGCTGTTCATCGTCGCAAGCATCACCTTCGGCAATCTGGGCTTCGAGCACCGGCTCTATCGCTACGGCGGCGGCGGGCTGATCGGCCCTATCACCCCGCTCAGCGACATGAACGGCCAAGGCAAATTCTGGATCGGCGCCTGGTGGTTGCGGGCCTATTGGAGCGCCTTCGCGGTGGCGCTGACCGTGCTGGCCTATGGCTTGTGGCGGCGCGGGACCGAGAGCCGCCTCCTGCCGCGCCTGCGCCGACTGCCGCTGCGCCTGCGCGGCGTCGCGGGCCTGCTGATGGGCGGCGCCCTGGTCGCCTTCGTGGGCCTGGGAGCGTTCATCTACGTCAACACCAATGTCTGGAACGACTACCGGACCAGGATCGACAACGAGGAGTGGCAGGCCGACTACGAAAAGACCCTGCTGCCGTT
>JAHINZ010000326.1 GCA_018895795.1 Alphaproteobacteria bacterium | reverse complement strand
TCAGCGACCAGATCGTTGAAGTCGACCTGACCCGCGCGCCGTTCCTCGCGGTCGGCGATGGCGGCGCGCGCTATACCGCCGACACCATCGTCGTGGCGACGGGCGCATCCGCCCGCTGGCTGGGACTGGAGAGCGAGGCCGAGTATCGCGGACGCGGCGTGTCGGCCTGTGCGACGTGCGACGGATTCTTCTATCGCGGTCGGGTCTGCGCGGTCGTCGGCGGCGGCAACACGGCCGTCGAGGAAGCCCTGTTCCTGACCAGCTTCGCCAGCAAGGTCACCCTGGTGCACCGCAAGGACGAGCTGCGGGCCGAGAAGATCCTGCAGGAGCGCCTGCTGGCCCACCCGAAGATCGAGATCGTCTGGGACAGCGCCATCGACGAGGTCGTGGGCGACAGTAACCCCCAAAACGGACAACCGGCGGGCGTCACCGGCGTGCGGCTGAAGAACGTCAAGACCGCCGCCCTCACCGACCTGAAGTGCGACGGCGTGTTCATCGCCATCGGCCACGCCCCGTCGTCGGAGCTGTTCAAGGACCAGCTGGAAACCCACGCCGGCGGCTATCTGACGGTCAAGCCGGGCACAACCTCGACGGCGATCGCCGGCGTCTATGCGGCCGGCGACGTCACCGACGACATCTATCGTCAGGCCGTCACCGCCGCCGGCATGGGCTGCATGGCCGCTCTGGAGGCCGTCCGCTTCCTGGCCGAGGAAGACCACAAGAAGGCCCACCACCCGATCAGCCACGCCGAGGCGGAGAAGATCGGGGTCTGGTGAGTCAGCCCCCTAGTTCAGCGAGTTGAACAGGCTGGGCGGTCGGGCCTTGGGCTTGGGCGGGGGCGGCGGCGGCTTGGGGGCTTCCGGGGGCTTGGCGGGCTCGGCGGCGCCCTCCGTCAGCTTTTCCAGCGAGCGGTTGATCTCGGCGATCTCGTCGGCGGTCGGGATGCGGCGGCCGGCGATCGTGCCCTCGAACCGCAGTCGCTCGCCGTTGGGGGCGGTGGCGTCGGGCGTTATGACTAGGTGAGCGCCAGGCGTCAGGGCGCTGGGCATCAGGCCCGCGGCCTGGGCCTGGGCCAGAGCGTCGGAATTGACCACTTCCCCGGCGGCGCGGGCGTCGGCGGGGGCGGCCTCCAGGGTGCGGGCGTCGGCGGCCAGCAGAATGTCGGCGGTGACGTCCTCACCGCCGCGATAACGGCCGTTGAAGGCCGCCAGCGTGCCCGACGGCCCGGTCCAGCGATAGAAGATATGCTGGCCGACCTGCCTGAGCTTGACCAGGGTGGGGGCCCAGTAGGGCGCCACATAGCTGGCGTGATAGTGGGTGGCGAGGCCGATATCCTTCATCACGAAACCGTTCAGGGCCCGCCGCGCCACCGACTCGGCCGTGGCCCACAGCACCGGATTGGGCTCGCGCGCCAGGGAACCGTCGCAGGCGAAGCTGAACTGGCAGCCGGTGGCCCGGGCCGCGCCCTCATAGATCACGCCGCAGACCGTCTTGGGATAGCCCGGATGGCGCAGGCGGTTCAGCACCGCCTGGGCGACGGCCTCCTGCCCGTCGATGGGCTCGAAGGCGGATTCGTAATAGACCGCCTGAGCCAGGCAGCGCAGCGCCTTGACCCGGTCGGTGGCCGAAGCCTTCAGCACGAAGGGCCGGGCCGGTTCGATGGGCAGGGGCGCGGCGCGGCGCAGGGCGTTGATCAGGCGGGCGTCGTCGAAGCCGGGCGTCACATCCGAGAAGCGCGGGATGTCGGCCAGGTTCAGCCGCTCCCAGCCGCTCACCCGACCCCAGTAATCCTTGTGCGGTCGCGGATCATGGCGCCGCGCCAAGCCCAGCATGGCCGGATCCATATTGGCGACATAGCGCTTCAGGGCGGAGTCGGAAAAGCCGCGCGTGATCGCCGCCACGCCCGCCTCGCGGCCATAGCCGCTGGGCACGTAATAGGTCGCGCAGGCCGAAAGGCCGCCGAGGACAAGCAGTCCCGCGACGGCCCGTACCAGACCGGAGAGGTTGAGCGTCGGCACGAAGCTCTATTTGCCGCCCAGGGTCGCGCGGATCATCCAGGCATGTTTCTCATGGGCCAGCAGGCGCTGGGTCAACAGGTCGGCGGTGGCTTCGTCACCCGCCGCCTCGGCGGCTGGAAAGGCGGCGCGCAGGGTGGCGATGACCGTCTCGTTGTCGGTCTTCAGCTCGTTGAACATGGCCTCCCAATCCTGTTCGGGATCGCCATCCTTGATGCTGGAGAGATTGCCGAAGGCGGCGTAGCCCTGCGGCGCAAGCTCGCCCAGGGCGCGGATGCGCTCGGCGATGGCGTCCAGAGCCGTCCACTCCTCCGTGTACTGACCCTCGAGCAGGACGTGCAGCGATTGGAAATTGGGGCCGCGCACGTTCCAGTGATAGCCATGGGTTTTCAGATAGAGCGCATAGCTATCGGCCAGCACCTTGTTCAGCCCCGAAGCGATGTCGGAACGGTGTTTGGCCGACAGTCCGATGTTTGGCGCGACAGTCATCATGATCTCCCGTGTTGCGCGTTCTAGGTAAGCTCGTCCATGCTCTTGGCAAGCCTTGTTTGGCAGGAGAGGGACAAAGGTGAGACAAGACCCACCAGCCTTGATCCCCGATGAGCGTGGACGCCTGTACGGGCTGATAAGCGCCTGGATGATCCCCTCCGTTCCACCGCCGGCTTGGCGTTGCGCCCTGGCCGCGGTGATCGCCATCGCCGCCGCGATTCTGACGCGCGTCGCCGTACTGGGCCTTGACGGAGGAGTCGGCGCCACCCAGGCCTTTTTCCCCGCCATTGTCCTGGTCACGCTCTATGCGGGCTGGCGATGGGGCTTGGCGCCGATCGTCAGCGGCGCGGCGTTCGCCGGATGGCTATGGGGTGGCCGTGAGGGTCACGCCCTGTCCGAAGCGGAGATCGCCACCCTGGTGATTTTCCTGGTTTCGGGCGGGGTCATCGCCGGCGTCTGCGAGGGACTGCGCGGCGCCCTGCAGGGGCTGGCGCGGGCCCGCCGCGAGCAGAACGACGCCGAGCTGCGCTTGCAGGTCGCCCAGTCGGCGGCCGGGGTCGGCCCCTGGGACTGGGATATCGTCAACGACATCCTGAGCCTTTCGGCCGAAGCGCGACGCAACCTGGCGGCCCCGCCGCACGAACCGGTGGATTGGCCGCGCATGCTGGCCTTGATGCATCCCGACGACCGCCAGATGGTCAGCGACACCATTCGCGCCTCGGTGCGGGCCGGCGACGCGTGCGAGGTTGAATTCCGACTGTCCGATCTGAGCCAGGGCGAGCGCTGGATCCATGCGCGCGGCCGGATGCTGCGCGACGCGACGGGTCGGGCCTTGCGGATGGTCGGGGTCAATTTTGATGTCAGCGATCGGCGACGCGCCGAACAGCAACTTCGCGAGAGCGAGGCCCGCTTCCGCAGCCTGGCGGACAGCGCCCCGGCCCTGATGTGGATGTCGCGCCCCGACGGTCGGCGCGAATTCGTCAACCAGGCCTATGTCGATTTCGCCGGGGTCGACTATGAGGCCGCGCTCAAGCTCGACTGGCGCAGTCGCCTGGATCCCGACGACCTGCCCCAGATCCTGAAGGGCCAGATCGTCGGCGAGACCAGCCGAAAGCCCTTCACGCTGGAAGGCCGATATCGCCGCGTCGATGGCCAGGTGCGATGGCTGAAATCGTTCTCGCAGCCGCGGTTCGACCCCGGCGGGGTCTTTGACGGTTTCATCGGCATCGCCTTC
>JAHINZ010000325.1 GCA_018895795.1 Alphaproteobacteria bacterium | reverse complement strand
CCGTCACGCATCCCCCTATTCGCGCGTCAGGGTCGGATGGTTACACGGCTCGTGCGCGGACCGAAACCCATGGATCACGCCTCGGATATTTTGTTCGTCGACCGGTGTAACCTTTCCTCGGGCCTCGCCGTATTTCCCGTCAACCTGGCCAGACGAGGCCGGTGTCCATCCCCCCAAAAGGAACTCACCCATGAACCGCACCGCCTCCGCCGCTCTCGCCGCCATCTTCACCCTGTCGGCCGGCGCCGCCTTCGCCGCCGACGCCGCCAAGAAGCCCGAAATGGAAAAGTGCTACGGCGTCGCCAAGGCCGCCGAGAACGACTGCAAGGCCGGCGCTGGCACCTCGTGCGCCGGCACCTCCAAGATCGACTATCAGGGCAATGCCTGGAAGCTGGTCGCCAAGGGCACCTGCGCCACGATCAAGACCCCCAAGGGCCTGGGCTCGCTGACCCCCAAGGCCTAGGCCTTCGGCTCGGACGCTCGCCCCCTCCTGGCCGCCACGCGGCCGGAAGGGGCGAGACCCTGACTTTCCAACGAGACGCCTCACATGACCCCCGCCGCCGGCCTCGGCCTCAAGCCCCAGCACTATGACGACGCGCTGGCCGCGACCGCGCCGGGCCTGTGGTTCGAGGTTCATCCCGAGAACTACATGTCGGCCGGCGGGCCGCGCCTGGACGCCCTGGCGGCGGTTCGCGCGCGGCATCCGCTGTCGCTGCACGGCGTGGGCCTGTCCCTGGCGGCCGACGCGGATCCCGATCCTGAACATCTGACGGCGCTCAGGCTGTTGGTCGACCGCTTCGAGCCCTTCGTGGTTTCGGAGCACCTGGCCTGGTCGACCCATCGCGGCGCGCATCAGCCCGATCTGCTGCCGTTTCCCCGCACCCACGCCGCCCTGGCCCGCATCGCCGACAATATCGGCCGGATGCAGGACGCCCTGGGCCGCACGGTGCTGATCGAGAATCCGTCGCTTTATCTTCCGCTCACCGGCCACGACCTGGACGAGACCGACTTCCTGGCCGCCCTGGTGGCCAGGACCGGCTGCGGCCTACTGGTCGACGTCAACAACGTCTTCGTCAGCGCCAGCAACCTCGGCTACAGCGCCCAGGCCTATCTCGACGCCCTGCCCGCCGCGGCGATCGGCGAGATCCACCTGGCCGGCCACGGCCCGGACGAGGGCGGGTCGGGCCTGCTGATCGACACCCACGGCGCCCCGGTGGCCGAGACGGTCTGGAGCCTCTATCGCCGCCTGATCGACCGCGTGGGGCCCCGCCCGACCCTGATCGAGCGCGATGACGACATCCCGGCCTTCGCCGTGCTGATGGCTGAGCGCGACCGGGCCCAGGCCCTGATCGCGGCATGGGAGCCGGTCTATGTCTGACTTGCTGGATTTCCAGGACGCCTTTGTCGCCGCCCTGGGCGGCGCGCCCTCGGCCCTGACGCCCTGGCTGCCCTCGCGCCAGGCCGGCGAGGCGGGCCTGGCGGTCTATCGCAACACCATCGCCAAGGGCTGCGTCGACGCCCTGGCGGCCAATTTTCCCACCGTGCGGGACATGGTGGGCGAGGACTGGTTCCGCGCCGCCGCCGCCCTGTTCGCCCGGGAGGCCTTGCCGACCAGCGCCGCCCTGCTGGACTATGGCGCGGACTTCCCCGCCTGGCTGGACCGTTTTCCCCCCGCCGCCGACCTGCCCTATCTGGCGGCGGTCGCGCATCTCGACCGGCTGTGGACCGAAACCCTGTTCGCCGCCGAGGCCGCGTCGCTGTCGCCCCAGGCTTTCGCCGGCCTGCCGCCCGCGGCCCTGGCGCAGGCGCGGGTCGCCCTGCACCCCTCGGCGCGCTTCGCGCGGTTCGAGGCCGGCGTGCCCAGCCTTTGGTCGGCCGCTCGGGCCGGCCAGGCCGAGCTTGAGCTTTCCGAGACCCCCGAAGGCCTGCTGCTGATGCGCTCCGCCGGCCGGGTGACCCACCGCGTCGTCGGCCTCGCCGAGATCGCCTTCCTGACCGCCTGCCGCGCCGGCCAACCCCTCGCCCGCGCGATCGGTCTCGCGGCCGAGGCCGACGACGGCGCGGACCTGCAATCCCTTTTCGCCGCCCTGATCGCCGACGGGGTGTTCAGCGGCCTCAAGTCCGGAACCCTCTGATGACCTCCAAGCTCCTCACGCCGTTTGACCGGTTCGCCGAAATCGCCGGCAAGATCCTGCCAGACGATGTCCTGACCCTGGTGGCGCGCCTGGGCGTGGCCAGCGTGTTCTTCCTGTCGGGCCGCACCAAGGTCGACGGCGTGCTGCACATCACCGACTCCACCTATTCGCTGTTCGCCGACGAGTACAAAATCCCGCTGATCCCGTCCGACATCGCGGCTCACATGGCGACCTATTCGGAGCACCTGTTCTCGATCCTGCTGGTGCTGGGTCTGTTCAGCCGCCTGTCGGCCCTGGCCTTCCTGGGCATGACCCTGGTCATCGAGATCTTCGTCTATCCCGACGCCTGGAGCACCCATCTGTCCTGGGCCGGATTGCTGCTGCTGATCATCGCCAAGGGCGGCGGACGGTTCAGCCTGGATCGGGTGCTCGGCCTTCGCTGATCAGAGCCCGGGCTGGATCAGATCGCGGCGCGTGAAGCCCGGCGGGCCGGCCCGGCCCGAGGGTACAGGCGCCGCGAGGCCCGTCACCAACCGCCGTAGATCGGCCGGAACCGGTGTTCCAGGTCGCTGACCTCGCGCTCGGCGTCGCCCTTGGCCCAGTCGGCGCGTCGGCCGTCCTCGATGGCCGCGCGGCGCTCGCTGCGCAGGCGATTGAGCCGGTCGCGCAGTTCGCGTTTCTGCGCGTCGGTGAGCGCCGGATTGCGCAGCTCGTCCTCGACGCCGCGCGCCTCGCGGTCCCGCTTTTCGGCGCGCCGGTCGGCGCTGGCGCGATCGGATTCCGCCTGGCTCAGGCGCTCCGTCGCCGCATGGATCAGTTGGCCGTCGGCATAGGCGACCAGGAAGTCACCCGCGGCGGGCTCGGGGCAAACCCCGGCATAGCTATTGCCCAGACGCCCCTCGCGAAAGCCGCGGTCCGGGGTGCAATACAGTCTCAGGCCTTGGGCGCGGGCCGCGAAATAGGGCGCGGGATCGGGCGTGACGCCGGCCTTGGCGCAGGCCTTGGCGTGGTCGTCCAGGCGGCTTTGCGGAAAGCCCGCCTCGCCGTCCTTGAAGCCGACGCCGGCCCAGTCGCCCTGCAGGCAGGCCTCCTGACTCATCGTCGCGCAACTGGCCAGAAGCAGGCCGCCGGCCAGCAGTGGAAGCCACAAGAACGCACGCATGCCAAAAATCCCCCCAGATGATGTCCGGAAGCTAAGGCTTGGCGACCTGAATGGTCAATGAACGCCTGGAGCGGGGCGCCCCGACCTAGTGCAGCGTCGGCGCCTGCGGCCGCCGCCAGAGCTGAGCGGTCAAGGCATTGGCCACGCCCAGCCATCCCAGATCCGGCGCCGCGCCGCCGCCGACCTTGCGGGCCTCGATCGCATAGGCCGTCGAGGCCGCCAGCGAAGCCGTGGCCGCCGCGACCTGTCCGCCCAGGCGTTTGGCGCCGAGGCCCAGCCACAGGGCGTTGAAGCCCTGGGTCAAACTCCACAGCGTCAGGGCCCGGGTCCGCGCCGGGCTGGCCGGCGCGTTCCAGGTGCGCAGGCCCGACAGGGTCATGGCGATGAACAGCGGCGGCAGGATCAGGCTGGTCAGCGGTTTGGGCTGATGGGCGACCGGCTCGTGCATCTCGGCGAACTCGACCGCGTACATCGCATCGTCCAGCACCGCCTCGTGGCGGCGCCCCATGGCCAGGGCGGCCAGGATCGCCCCGCCGGCCAGCAGCGCCCCCAGGGCGATTTGGGCGGCCGGATGGGTGTCGCTGTGCTCGACCTCGAAGGCTTCGCGCCCCGGGCGGGCGCGATCGCCGGACTTGCCGTTCAGGATATGCATGGCGGGACTCCTAGCTTAGCGACCTAACCATCCGGCCGGATCTTGGTTCCGGATCGCCAGGGTGGTTCGCATGATGGTCGTCATCACCCGGGCGCGCCACGGGAAAAAGCCGCGCCGTCCCGGATGTCAGCGATCTACGGGGGCGCGTTGTAGTCCATCGATCAGTTGTTTCATGTTGACCGCGTTGGACTGGACCGCCCGCAGCAGCGCCTCGCGACGCAGGATGTCCGATGTCACCAGCACCCCGCCGCCCTCGGTGCGCAGGGCGAAGCCCTTTTCGACCAGCTTGATCACGTGACGACGCGTGGTCTCCACGGGAAAGCCCAAGGACCGCGCCAGGGCCGAGACGCTGATCGGCCGTCGAGCTTCATCGGGAAACAAGTCCCCGACAAGCCGCTCCGTATAGCCGGGAGAATGGCGCAGGTGCTGAGTGCCGGCCTGGGCCGCGGCGATGAACACCAGGGCCAGCATGGCGTCACCCTCGAATATATCCGTAAACAGACATATCAGCCTGAGAGCGTAGTCCGCCCCAAGACTCATATGATGCCGCGTCATAAACGCCGTTCCGGTTCTAT
>JAHINZ010000324.1 GCA_018895795.1 Alphaproteobacteria bacterium | reverse complement strand
CGGCTCGCGAGGTCCTCAACAAATCGGAGAATGAACGCAGCGGCGTGCTGTCGACCGCCATGTCGTTCTTGGGCCTGTACCGCGACCCGACCGTGGCCCTGACCACTTCGGCTTGCGACTGGCGCATCGCCGACCTCGTCGACGCCCGGTCACCGGTCACCCTCTACCTGGTCATCCCGCCGTCCGACATTTCCCGGACCAAGCCGCTGGTGCGGCTGGTGCTCAATCAGATCGGCCGCCGCCTGACCGAGCGCCTGGAGGGCGACCCGAAGAAGAGCCGCAAGCATCAGCTGCTGATGATGCTCGACGAGTTCCCGGCCCTGGGGCGGCTGGACTTCTTCGAGACGGCCCTGGCCTTCATGGCCGGCTACGGCATTCGCGCCTACCTGATCGCCCAAAGCCTCAATCAGATCTCCAAGGCCTACGGCGAAAACAACGCCATCCTGGACAATTGCCACGTCCGGATCGCGTTCTCCTCCAACGACGAACGGACCGCCAAGCGGATTTCCGACGCTCTGGGCACGGCGACCGAGCAGCGCGCGCAGCGCAACTACGCGGGCCATCGGCTCTCGCCCTGGCTCAGCCACGTCATGGTCAGCCGCCAGGAGACGGCCCGGCCGCTGCTGACGCCCGGCGAGGTCATGCAACTGCCGCCGGACGACGCCTTGGTCCTGGTCTCGGGTCTGGCCCCGATCCGCGCCAAGAAGCTGCGCTACTACGAGGACCGTAATTTCACCGGCCGGGTTGCGCCGCCGCCGATCCTGGCCGACGGGCCCTATCCCGACTGCCCGCCGGCTCGCGGCGACCACTGGGGTGGTCAGGTGCGTGGTCCCCACGCCGGGCTCGCCGCCGAGGCTGAAGACGATCTGGCGGCCGGCGCCGAAGGCGGGCTGCAGCAGGAACGTCATCCAGGCCTGTTCGACGAGGTCGCTTCGCGTCCGGCGAGTGACGAGACCGAGCTGGGTCTGGGCCTAGCCGAGGACGACGGCGACGTGGTCGCCGATCGCCAGGCTTTGGACCGCGCCCGGGCCGGCCAGCCGATCGCGCGGGCCCACGCCATGAACGAAGGAGCCGGTCGTGGCGACGACGACCTGCTGCCTTCCTTCTGAGGGCGGCGCGATGAAACCCCGCCACCACCTCTATCTGGACGACGCCCTGACCGAGCAACTGGATCGTCTCGGCGGCAAGCCCGGCACCTCCAAGTCGGCGATCGTCGCCGACGCCCTGCGCGCCTATCTCGACCGCCGCGCCGCCAGCGAGCTGGACGCCCTGTTCAAGGTCCGGCTCGACCGCATGAGCCGGCAGCTGGGGCGCATCTAGCGCGACCAGAAGATCCTGCTCGAGAGTCTGGCCCTGTTCGTCCGCTACCAGCTGACCGTCACCGCGCCGCTGCCCGAGGCCGACAAGGCCGCCCAGGCGATCGGCCGCGAACGCTTCCAGCGGTTCGTCGACCAGGTCGGCCGTCAACTGGCCAGCGGCCGCCAGACCCTGGGCGCCGAAGACCTCGAAGGCGGGGAGGGCGCGCGATGAGCATCATTCAGCCCGAAACCTTCGAGCGCCGCCGCACCATGCTGCGCACGGCCATGGGGCCGGCGATCCAGGCGGCCCTGGCCGATCCGGCTGTTGTCGAGGTGATGGTCAATCCCGACGGCGTCCTGCGCCTGGACCGGCTGGGCGAAGGGCGCGTCGATACGGGCGTGGTGTTGGCGCCCGCCGAGGTCGAGCGGATCATCCGCCTGGTCGCCAGTCATGTCCACGCCGAGGTTCACGCCGGCGCCCCGATCATCAGCGGCGACCTGCCGCCGCGCGGCGAGGCTCTGACCGGCGAGCGGTTCGAGGGCGTGCTGCCGCCGGTGTCGGCCGGACCGTGCTTCTCGATCCGCAAGCCGGCCGGCCGCATCTACACCCTGGACGACTATGTCGCCGACGGGGTGCTGGCCCCGGTCCAGGCCGATCTCCTCCGTCAGGCCGTGGCCGACCGGCTCAACATCCTGATCGTCGGCGCCACCTCGGCCGGCAAGACCACCCTGGCCAACGCCCTGCTGGCCCAGGTGGCGCGTCACGACGAGCGGGTGGTCATCTTGCAGGACGTCCCCGAATTGCAATGCGCCGCGCGCGACTGCGTGGCCCTGCGCACGCGGCCGGGCGTGGTCAGCATGACCGACCTGGTTCGCTCGACCCTGCGCCTGCGGCCCGACCGCATCGTGGTCGGTGAGGTGCGCGGCGGTGAGGCGCTCGATCTCCTCAAGGCCTGGAACACCGGCCATCCCGGCGGCCTCTCCACCATCCACGCCAACTCCGCCCGCTCGGCCCTCTATCGCCTGGAGCAGCTCGTCCAGGAGCGCGTGGTCGCCGTACCGCGCCGGCTGATCGCCGAGGCGGTCGATCTCCTCGTCTTCATACGTGGCCGGGGCGCCGGCCGACGTGTCGAGAGCCTCGCCCGGGTCACGGGCCTCGACTCCGGCGGCGACTATGTCGTCGCCGATCTCGACCCTCCTCAACTTAAAGCCCTAAGACACGGAGATTGATGATGTTTCATCGTACAAGTTCGCGTGCGCAACATGATCCGCGCCCGCTGTTCTTGACCACCACCCTGGCCCTGCTGGTCAGCGCCCAGGCCCAGGCCGCCGGCTCGGGCATGCCCTGGGAAGAACCGCTGCAGCAGGTCCTGGAGTCCGTCCAAGGCCCCGTGGCCAAGATCGTGGCGGTGCTGGTGATCATCACCACCGGCCTGGGCCTGGCCTTCGGCGAGACCAGCGGGGGCTTTCGCAAGCTGATCCAGATCGTCTTCGGGCTCAGCATCGCGTTCGCCGCCTCCAGCTTCTTTCTGTCGTTCTTCAGCTTCGGCGGCGGAGCCCTGATCGCATGACCGGGCCGGCCACCTCTTCAGGCGCTGGGATCTCCGGTTTCGAGATCCCGCTACATCGGGCGCTGACCGCCCCGATCCTGCTCGGCGGCGCGCCGCGGTCGATCGCCATCCTCAACGGCACCCTGGCCGGGGCCCTGGGCCTTGGGCTCCAGCAATGGATTCCCGGCCTGGTGGTGTGGGTGATCGGCCATAGCCTGGCGGTGTTCGCCGCCAAGCGGGATCCGGACTTCGCGCCGGTCCTGATGCGCCACCTGCGCCAGAAGGGGTGGCTGCGATGCTGAACCTTCGCGAATACCGCGACACCGCCGACCGCTTGGCCGATCACCTGCCTTGGGCGGCGCTGGTCGCGCCCGGCGTCGTGCTCAACAAGGATGGCGGCTTCCAGCGCACCTTCCGGTTTCGCGGTCCCGATCTCGAAAGCGCCACCGAGGCCGAACTGGTCGGCGTCTGCGCGCGAGCCAACAATGCCCTTAAGCGCCTGGGGAGCGGCTGGGCGCTGTTCTTCGACGCCGACCGCGCTCCGGCCTTGGGCTATCCCGACCGTGTCTTCCCCGACGCGGCCTCCTGGCTGGTCGATGAGGAGCGGCGCGGCGGCTTCGACGGCCGCCGTGGCGAACTCTTCGAGACCCGCTGCCACCTGACCTTCTTCTATCTGCCGCCGGCCGATCAGGTCAGCCGGGCCGAACGCGCCCTGATCGAACGTGAGGTTGGCCAGCAGGGGCGCGACTGGCGCCAGGAACTGCGGGGCTTCATCGCCCAGACCGACAGGATCCTGGATCTGCTGTCGGGCTTCATGCCGCTGATCCGTCCGCTGGACGACGCGCAGACCCTGACCTTCCTGCACGCGGCGATCTCGACCAAACGCCATCGCGTCGCTGTCCCCGAAGCGCCGATGTACCTGGACGGCCTTCTAGTCGACACCCCGTTCAGCGGCGGGATCGAACCACGGCTGGGGGACCAGCATCTGCGTACGATCACGGTGCTGGGTTTTCCCAACACCACGCGGCCTGGGCTGCTCGACGCCCTGAACCACCAGGGCTTCGCCTATCGCTGGACCACGCGGTTCATCGCCCTGGACAAGCCCGACGCGGCCAAGGCCCTGGGTCGCATTCGCCGCCAGTGGTTCAACAAGCGAAAATCCGTCGTCCAGATCCTGCGCGAGGTGATCAGCAACGAGCCCGCGCCGCTGACCGACAGCGACGCCGACAACCAGCTGGCCGACGCCGACGTCGCCTTGCAGGAGCTGGGCGGGGATCTGGTGGCCTTCGGCTACCTGACCACGACCATCACGATCCTCGATCCCGACCGCGACGCCGCCGAGGAGAAGGTGCGGCAGGTCGAGCGGATCCTGGGCGGGCTTGGCTTCACCGCCATGCGCGAGCAGGTCAACGCCGTCGAGGCCTGGCTAGGTTCGCTGCCGGGCCAAGTCTACGCCAATGTCCGCCAGCCGCTGGTCCACACCCTCAATCTCGCCCACCTGATGCCGCTGTCGTCGGTGTGGGCGGGGCAGGCGGGCAACGCTCACCTGAAGGGGCCGGCCACCTTCTACGCCGTGACCAGCGGCGCGACGCCTTTTCGCTACTCGACCCATGTCGACGACGTAGGCCATCAGCTGGTGGTCGGGCCGACCGGGGCGGGCAAGTCGGTGTTCCTGGCCCTGCTGCAGTTGCAGTTCCGACGCTATCCCGGCGCCCAGGTCTATGTGTTCGACAAGCGCTTCTCGTCGCGCGCGGCGGTGCTGGCCATGGGCGGGCGCCACCATGGCCTGGCCGCCGAGGCGGGTCTGGCCTTTCAGCCGCTGCGGGACATCGACCAGGATGGCGAGCGCGCCTGGGCGATCGACTGGCTGGGCGATCTGCTGGTGGGCGAGAACGTCGTGGTCACCCCGCAGATCAAGGAGGCCCTGTGGTCGGCCCTGGCGAGCCTGGCCAGCGCGCCGCCCGCCGAGCGGACCCTGACGGGCCTGTCGATGCTGCTGCAGTCGAACGACCTGAAGATGGCCTTGGCGCCCTACACGCTGGATGGTCCCTTCGGGCGGCTCCTGGACGCCGCCGAGGATGGCCTGGATCT
>JAHINZ010000323.1 GCA_018895795.1 Alphaproteobacteria bacterium | reverse complement strand
CACCAAGAACCTGGTGTTCGTGGCCGCCGAGCGTCTGTTCGCCTTGCACGGCTTTCAGAACGTGTCGGTGCGCGACATCACGGCCGCCGCGGGCGTCAACCTGGCCTCGGTGAACTATCATTTCGGCTCCAAGGACGCCCTGCTGTTCGAAATCTTCCGTCGCCGCACGGCCGAGCTGAACCGCGAACGGGCCCGCATGCTGCATGAGGCCAATGACCGCAACGCCGGCAAGCCGCCGGTGCGCGAGGTGCTGGCCGCCCTGCTGACCCCACCCCTGCGCTGGCTGGCCCCCGATCACGAGCGGCGCATCTCGCTGCAGTTCCTGATCCGCGCCCGCAGCGAAGGCACGGACGAAATCCGCCAGGTTCTCAAGAGCGATGTCTCGCACCTGCGCCGGTTCTCCGACGCCCTGCTGGCGGCGCGCCCGGACCTGTCGCCCGAGGAGGTCTACTGGCGGCTGCATTTCACCCTGGGCATGCTGCACAATAACCGCTTCGCCGAATTCGACCGGCTCAGCGTGCTGTCGGAAGGCACGACCCAGGAAGATGATGTCGAAGGCCTGCTGGCCCGCATGCTGGCTTTCGCCGAGGCCGGCTTCGCGGCCTAGCCGCTCGTCCTCCTCGATCCGCGCACGGTCGGGAACGAAGCCGCGTCGCCGGGGTTAGTTCGGCCGATGGCCCGCCTGAAGATCCTGCACGAGACCCGTTACGACTATGAGCGCCCGGTCAGCTTCGGCGCGCACCGGCTGCTGATCCGGCCGCGCGACAGCCATGCCCTGCGGATCGTCGAGGCCTCGCTGAAGGTCTCGCCGCCCGGCCCGACCCGTTGGACCTATGACGCCAGCGGCAATTGCGTCTGCCTGTTCCAGCCGACGGGACAATCGACCTCGCTGATCATCGTCAGCCAATTGGTGATCGACCGCTTTCCAGCGCCGCTGTCGCCGGTGCGGATCGACAACCCCCATACCCTGACGCCCATCGTCTACAGTCGCGAGGACCACGCCACCCTGGCGCCGTTCATCGCCCCGGTCACCGACGACCCGGACGCCGTGTTGCTGACGTGGCTGCGCAGCCTCGGCGCGCGGAGGGATGAGCCGGCGCTGGACTTCCTGCTGCGGATCAATTCGCTGATCCACGAGCGCTTCGACTATATCAACCGCTACGAAGAAGGCGTGCAGAGCCCGCTGGAGACCCTGGCCAGCGGCCAGGGCGCCTGCCGGGATCTGGCCTGGTTGATGGTCGAGGGCCTGCGGCGGCTGGGCTATGCGGCCCTGTTCGCCACCGGCTACATCTACGCGCCCAGCGCTGAAAGCCTGCGCGGCGCGGGCGCGACCCATGCCTGGTGCGAGGTGTTCCTGCCCGATCTGGGATGGTTGGAGTTCGACCCGACCAACGGTCTGGCGGAGTCGCCGGACCTGATCCGCGTGGCGACGACCCGCACCCCGTCACAGGCGCTTCCGGTCTCGGGGGCCATCATCGGCGACCCGGGCGTGGCCAGACTTCACGTCTCCGTGGACGTCCGTTTGCTCGACGCGCGCCCCGAGGCCGCGTGATAAAAGGCGTGATCGTTCAGGAGGAAAGGCCATGACCAACGGCTTCCAGAATCAAGACCCTCTGAAAACCAACTTCAGCGCCACCAAGCCCGAGCCCAAGGCCCAGCACGGCCGCAAGCCCGACGAGGCGTGTCAGGCGATCAAGGAAAAGCGAGCGTTCGAACCCAGGCCGGGCCACTAGAGCCCTTTCCGACCGGAAGACGACGCGGACGCCAATCCTCAGCCTCCGCCCAAGACAGCGCCCGAAAACAGGGCGCGAACCTAAATTCACAATTCCCGGTCGTGGGCGGTCTGTACAGACGCCGAAAGGTTAAGCATAGCTAATCGCACACACGGTTATGCGAGTGCGGGGAACCTTCGGAGCGATGCGGGGCAGGGTCATCATCAAGGGCGCGATCATCGCGGCCGGGCTGACCGTGGGCGGCGCCGCGGCCACCGCCCTGTCGACCCTGGCGGCCACGCCCTACGACCAGACCCTGACCCTGGCCGGCGGCGAAACCGCCGTGGATCCCGACGCGCCGATCCGCACGGCTCGATACGGCGACGCCCCGCGCGGGACAGCCACGGCTCCTTCCGCGATCGAGCTGGCCGGGGCGCCGTCGAGCATGCCGCTGGCCGGCGACGCGTCCAGCGTCGCGCCCAGCAAGCCCGTCGTCCTGGCGGCCGAAGACTCCATTCCGTCGCGCGACAGATTCGCCACCGTTCGGCCACGCCAGGACGGGCCGCGCCCCAGCTATCGGGCCCAGACCCTCACCCTGGCCTCTTTCAGGCCGTCGTTCAGCTATGCCGCGGTCGCCAGGCTGGACGCGCCGGAGTCTCAGCCCTTCCTGCCGCAAAGCCAGCAGTCGGCGATCAAGCGCCTGTCGCTGAACGCCTCGGCCCTGATGGGCAAGGCCCAGACCTCGGCCCAGGACGCCGGCCGGGGCCGCTGGATGCTGTTCGCCGCCAGTTCGGGCAAGGCCTTGGGCCTCAACCTGATCCGCGACTCGCTGGGCGGCTGGCGCGGCGCGGGCTGGTCGCAGGAGCGCCTGGCGCGCTATGGCACCCACCAGCTGGGCATCGGCTGGCGCAAGGACAACAAGCAGATCTCGCTCAGCGCCACCAGCCGCAAGCTTTCGGTCAAGGACTTTCGGACCAAGGACTTTTCGGAAAAGGACGTCGTTTACGGCGTCAGCCTGTCGATCAAGCCGCGCTAGCGCTTGAGCCGGCGGCGCGCCCGGCCTAAGCCGGAAGCGTGCCGGAACCAGCGCCCTCCACGCCCGCCTCCCCGCTCGCCACCCGGCTGATCGCGATCGCCGTGGCCAGCGCGCTGTTCATGGAGTTCATCGACTCCACGGCGCTGTCCACCGCCCTGCCCACCCTGGCCCGCGCCTTCGCGGTGGACCCGATCCACCTGAAACTGGCCCTGACCTCCTACATCCTGGCCCTTGCGGTGTTCACCCCGGCCAGCGGCTGGGCGGCCGAACGCTATGGGTCGCGGCGGGTGTTCATGGCCGCGATGATGGTGTTCCTGCTGGGTTCGGCCCTGTGCGGCCTGTCCCGCGACCTGGGCTCGCTGGTGGCGTCGCGCATCCTGCAAGGGATGGGCGGGGCGATGATGACGCCGGTGGCGCGGCTGATCGTGGTGGGCTCGACGCCGCGCGAGAAACTGATCACCGCCATGGGCTGGTTCACCATGCCGGCCTTGTTGGGACCGTTGATGGGGCCGCCGCTGGCGGGTCTGGTGCTGACCGTCGCCGACTGGCCGTGGATCTTCTATCTGAACCTGCCGGTGGGCGTGCTGGGCTTGATCGCGGTGATGCGGTTCGTGCCCGTTGGCGACCGCAGGACCGACGCCCGCTTCGACTGGACCGGTTTTCTGCTGTCCGCCGCCGCGGTCAGCGGCCTGGTGACCGTGGCCGAGACAGCGGGTCTTGATCTGCTGCCCCACCTTGCCCAGGTCACGATCCTGGCGGCGGCGCTACTGGCCGGCTGGACCTATCTGCGCCATGCCAAACGCTCGCCCAATCCGATCCTCGACCTGTCGCTGATGCGCTACCCGACCTATCGCGCCAGCCTGCTGGGCGGGACCTTCGTGCGTCTGGGCGTCGGGGCCGGCCCGTTCCTGCTGCCGCTGCTGCTGCAGGTGGCCCTGAGCTGGACGCCGCTGCGCGCGGCCCTGGTGACCATCGCCTCCGGGGCCGGCATTCTGGTGGCCCGGCCCTTCGCGGCCTGGAACCTGCGCCGGGTCGGCTTTCGCACCGCCCTGGCCGGCGCCCTGACCCTGACGGCGATCTTCACCGCCGCCCCGGGCTTCTTCACGGCCGCGACGCCGGTGTGGCTAATGATCGCCCTGATGACCCTGGGCGGCTTCTGCCGCTCCAACCAGTTCATCGCCGCCAACACCATCGCCTATGCCGATGTGCCCGAAGGGTCGGTGGCCGCCGCCTCGACCCTGGCGGCCGTGGCCCAGCAGGTCGGCCTGGCGCTGGGCGTCAGCTTCGGCGGCGCGATGCTGAACCTGGCCCGCGGGGCCGACGGCGGGGCGCTGACGCCCGACCGCTTCACCCTGCCCTATCTGGCCGTGGGCGCGGTGACGATGCTGGCCCTGCCGCTGTACCTGGCGCTGGACAGCGACGCGGGCTCGAACATCAGCGGGCGCTCCAAGGCCTAGGACTTGCGGCGACGCGCGCCGCGCGAATGGCCGGCGGTCATCGGATCGGGCTTCTGGGGCGGGACCCAGCCTTCCGGCGGCGCATAGACCTGCTGGTCGGTCCCCAGCCCCATCTTGCCCGGAACCTGGCGCTGGAAATACGAGGCCTGCGGCGCCGGCTCGACGCCGCGCACCCGGTTCTCGCGCAGGATATCCTCGATCTGGTCGCGCAGCTTGCCGGCCGTCTCGAAATCCTCGACCTCGACCGCGTCCTGCATCCGTTGCTTGAGGTCGTCGAGATGGATGTTGGCCATGGCGCGGCTCCCTTGTCTGGCACAGAAAACGTTCGAGGCGGAAAAAGGTCGCCGTCCCCTTGCGATCAGGTCGCCGCCTCGTCGAGCGCGCAGCAAATGGGCGCGGTTTGACCACCTCACGCGATCGCTCGCTGAAGGGATGGGAAGGGTCGCGGAGCGTCCGGGCCTCGCCCGGAAGAAGATTGATAGATACCGTTTCGACGAAGACTGAACGCTCCGCGCAGTCGTTTGGCGCAAGCGCGCGGCGCTCGAGCCCTGTTCGGGCCTCGCCGCCTTGAAGCCTGCGACGGGCGGACCGGATAGCGCTCCCGCCCGGACTGCCGATCCTTCCAGATCAGCCTGCTGCTCAACCGACCCTCGCGTCACGTCGTTTCTGTGTTCCAGGGCCGACCGCCGCCAGAGACCACGAGGTTGGCGGCCCAGAGCACAAGGCGCTCTTCCCGCCATCGATTGAGCTTCCCGCTCGACCACCCCCCGCCGCCGCTTCGGTCGCTGGCCTTGCGCCCTTCCCCGCGACGAGGTGGGTTTAGAATACGGGCGGTCTGAGCGCCGAGAATTGGCGCGCTCGCTTTATTTTTAGGGTGTTGATTGGGCTGGGTTCTTTTCGAACTCGACGGGGGATAAACTGCGCCCAATCCCCACTTGCCCCCTACGGGCCGCTTCGCGACCGTCTTCCCCCGGAGGGGGAAGATGAAGGGCGCGGATCTCATCTTCCCCCTGATGAGGGGGAGGACGACCTGCGAAGCAGGTCAGGAGGGGGCCTGCGGCGTCGGCTTTTGGGATGGGCGTCGACGGGTGCGTGCGACCCCTTTCAGATTTTGACCTTCCCCCGACGACCTTCCAAGCGCCGTCCAACCGGCTATGGTGCGGCATGGATCGCCGGATCAGGATCAGCGCGCTACTGGTGGCGGCGTTCGCCGTCGTGGCGGATCAGGCCACCAAAGGGTGGGCGCTTGCGGCCTTGCGGTCGGTCGGGGGTCACCTGACTCTGCCCGGGCCGGTGGATCTAACCCTCAGCTTCAATCAAAGCAACGCCTTCGGCCTGACGCCCGTCGTCGGACAGGCGACCCGCTGGCTGTTGATGTCCGCCAATTTCGCGGTGGCGGCGATCCTGTTGTACGTGATCGTCGCCAAACCGGTCCGGCCGCTGACCCGGTTTGGGCTGGCCCTGATCCTGGCCGGGGCGGTCGGCAATGGCCTGGACCGGCTGTGGATCGGCGCCGTCGTCGACTTCCTGGACGCCTCCAAGATCGGCTTCGGGTGGATTTTCAACCTGGCCGACGCGACGCTGGACGCCGGCATCGGCCTGTTGATGCTGAGCGCCTGGCGCGAGGCGCGTCGAACCGCGACCTGATCGCGGCGGAGATCCAGGACCGCCCCCGCTTACCGCCCCATCGCCCGGCAGTCCTCATGCCGGTAGCAGGTCGTCAGGTGGTCATTGACCAGGCCGGTCGCCTGCATGAACGCATAGACGATCACCGGGCCGCAGAACTTGAAGCCTTTGGCCTTCAGCGCCTTGGCCATGTCGACCGCCAGCGGCGTCTGGGCCGGGACGCCGGTGTCCGCCGTCCATTGGTTCTGGATCGGGGCCCCGCCGACCATGCCCCACAGCATCTGGCCCAGGTCCTCGCCGCGCTCGCGCATGTCCAGATAGATCCGCGCGCCGTTGATGGCGGCGTCGATCTTGGCGTTGGAGCGGACGATGCCCGCATCGCTCATCAACCGGGCGCGGTCGACCTCGCCGAACCGCGCGACGATCTCGGGGTCGAAATCGGCGAAGGCGGCGCGGAAGGCGTCGCGCTTGCGCAGGATGGTGATCCACGACAGCCCGGCCTGGAAGCCGTCCAGCACCAGCTTCTCCCACAGGGCGCGGGAATCGTGCTCGGGCACGCCCCATTCGTGGTCGTGATAGGCCTCATAGACGGGGTCGCCCGCCATGCCCTTCCAGGTGGTGCAGCGTTGGAGCTCGGTCATGCGGCGGAGCTTGGCGGAAACGCCCGGCGATTTCCAGAACTTTTCAGGAACATGTCGCCACTCCGTCCGGCAACTGGAACAGCCCCTCGACCGGGGTCGACAGGGCTCTGGCCAGTTTCAGGGCCAGCACCGTGGAGGGGATGAAGACCCCGTTCTCCACGGTGTTGATGGTCTTGCGGGTCACGCCGACCCGCTCGGCCAGCTCAGCCTGGGTCAACCCAGCCTCGGTGCGCACGGCCTTCAGGCGGCTGATCAGGGCGGGCTCAGTCACGCGCGGCGCGCCGTTCCAGCATCACGAAGCGCAGGGCCGGAACCGCGACGGCGACCGACAGCAGGATGTGGGCGATATCGCCCGTCGCCAGCTGCACGAACGGGGCGGCGGCGTACAGCCCCGCGGCGCACAGGGCCAGGGCCCAGAAGCCGGCGGCATAGGCCTGGGCGCGGTGGGCCTGGGTGGATTCGTCGTCCAGCAGGGCCCGCACCGTCTTGCCGTGCCGCCAGCCGCCGCCGGTGGCCAGCACGAACAGCAGGACAACGGCCAGGAAGAGGTGCGAGCCCAGCGAGACCAGTTCGACCGCGCGCAACGGCGTGTGCGGCCGCGCATAACTGCTGAAGAACGCCCCCTGCCAGATGAAGAACAGCATCGGGACCAGCCACAGCAGGCGGTTGCGGCGGCGCTGGGTGCGTTCGGCGATCTCGCCGGGCGAGGCGGAGGTCATGATCGGTCCTGGGCTCGTGTAACCTGTGGGTTACTAGTAACCTTGAGGTGACACGCGCGTCAAGGCGGTAAATCAGACCTGCGGATCAAACGGCGGAACCCAGTCGGGCGTCTCGACCGTCACCGGCCGGCCGTCCACGCTGAGCCCGCCGGCCGTGATGCGATCCAGGCGCAAAGCGGCCATGGCCCGGCCGTCGCGGCTTGAGAGCACGGCGCCGGCCCGCAGGTCGCCGGCCAGGATCTCGGCCCCGAAGAGCAGGGGAGGACCCTCAAAGCTGATCGGCAGCATGCGGGTCTTGATCGCGCCCCGCCGCTTCATGCGGCTGGTGGTCTCCTGGCCGACGAAACAGCCCTTCTTGAAATCGATGCCGTGCAGCAGGTCGAAATCGGCCTCGATCGGATAGGTCTTGTCGCTGAGCCAGTCGGCGGGGCCCGGGACGCCCAGGGCCAGGCGGTGGGCGTCATAGGCGTCTTCGTCGCTGTTCGGCGCGGCGCCCAGGCCGTAGGCGCGGGCCCCCAGGGCCGGCAGGCGCGGGTCGCGGAACACGGACTCGCCGGCCAGGGTGGTCTCGTCGGCGGGGAAGATCGCGAAGACCGCCAGGTCGCTGGCGACGATCTCGACCTTGGCCCGCAGGCGATACATCGTCAGCCGCGTGATGATCGCCGGGCGATGCTCGGCGGCGACGTCCAGCAGGGCCCCGTCCGGAGTCCCCGCCACAAACAGATCGTACAGCAGCCGGCCTTGCGGCGTGAGGATAGCCCCCAGGCGCAGCTCGCCCACGGCCAGGGTCTCGACGTCCTGGGTGATCAGGCCCTGCAGGAAGGTTCGCCAGTCGGGACCGCTCAGGGCGATCACGGCGCGGGAGGGCAGGGGGGCGATGGCGGTCGGGGTCATGCTCCACATGTGGCGCGTGCGGGGCTCGCGCGCCAGGGGTGAAAAAGTCCATGAAACTTCAGGAGTGTTAACAGGATGCGCCGACGCGCCGATGGCCCTATACACGGACCGATGACACAGCGGGCCTTCCCGATTCTCTTCATCACCGCCACGCGGATCGGCGACGCCGTGCTGTCGTCCGGTCTGATCCGCAGGCTGGCGGATGAAATTCCAGGCGCGCGCTTCACGATCGTCGCCGGCCCTCTGGCCGCGCCGCTGTTCGCCCATGTGCCCGGTCTCGACCGGGTGATCGTCATGGAGAAGGGCAAGGGCAAGGGCCACTGGTTCAAGCTGTGGAACCAGGTACGCCACAAGAAATGGAGCCTGGTGGTCGATCTGCGCGGCAGCGCCACCGCCTATTTCCTGCGTCGCGACAAGCGGGCGATCTGGAAGAAGACCCCGGGCGAGGTGGTCCACAAGGTGATCGACGCGGCCCGGGTGCTGAAGCTGGACGGCGCGCCGCCGGCCCCGCATCTGTACATCACCCCCGACGTCCAGGCCCTGGCCGACCAGATGCTGGCCCCCAAGCCGGGCGAGACGGCCGGTCCGCTGCTGGCCATGGGCCCGGCCTCCAACTGGGTGGGCAAGATCTGGCCGATCGAGCGCTTCGCCCAGACGGCCGGGCGGCTGCTGGGTCCCGACGGTCCGATGGCCGGCGGCCGGCTGCTGATCCTGGGCGGACCGGGCGACGGTCGCATGGTCGAGGAACTGCGGATGGCCAGCGCCCGCGGCCGCTGCATCGACCTGACCGGCAAGGTGGATCTGCTGACCGCCTATGCCTGCCTCAAGCGCGCCGACCTGTTCATCGGCAATGATTCGGGGCTGATGCACATCGCCGCCGCGGCGGGCGCGCCGACCCTCGGCCTGTTCGGGCCCTCCGACGATCGCCGCTATGCGCCCTGGGGCGAGCTGACAAGGGTGGTGCGCGGCCCGCGCACCTTCGAGCAGTTCCTGGCGGTCGATCCCGAACTCTCGCAAGCCATCCGCCACATGAGCGACCTGCCGGTGGCGACGGTGGTCAAGGCCGCCAAGGCGCTGCTGATCGACGTCCAGGCGGCCCGGTCCGCCGCGTTCCAGGCCCGCAGCGAGGCCACCCTGGCCGCGGCGCGGGCGCTGGATCTGTTTCCCGAGCCCTCGCCCGAGCCCTCGCCCGAGCCCGAGCCTGAGCAAGTGTCCGAGGCCGAGTCCGAGGCCGAGACCGAGGCCGTCGAAATCGTCGAGATGGAGCAGGTCCTCGCGCCGGAAGACCTGACCCCCGCCGCGCCCAGCCCAGAACCCGAGCCCGAGGTTTTGCCACAGTCGGACGGTCCCTTGGCCTCGGAGCCCACGGCGCCGCGGGCCGCGGTCGCCGAACCCGTCCTGGACGCCCCCGCCCCCCGCTCCAGCCCGCGTCGCCGCGCCCCCAAGCCGAAATAGGCGCCCGCCCTGGACGCTCGGCGCGGAGGGCCGTCCGAGCGGCGAGAGCGATCACGGCGTCAGACACGGATTGAACGCCCGTATGAAGCGCGGGATAAGAGGGGATGGACGGATCCTCTCCCCAAACCGCGCCCTTCCGCGACGCCCGCTATGCCCCCCGCGCGCTTGAGGTCGAACAGCGCGACGACGCGCTGATCCTGCGCAATCCGATGCCCTATTCCGAGGCCGTGCAGACGGTGGCCGCGCCGCTGGCCCGGTGGGCGGCCGAGGCCCCGGACCGGGTGTGGCTGGCCGAGCGCGACGGCGACGGCTGGCGCACGATCACCTATGCGCAGGCCAGGACCCGGATCGAAGCCCTGTCCGGCGGCCTGAAGGCCTTGGGCCTGGGGCCCGACAAGCCGCTGCTGATCCTGGCCCGCAACGGCATCGACCACGCCCTGATCGGCTACGCCGCCATGAGCCTGGGGGCGCCGATCGCGCCGGTGTCGCCGCAGTACGGCCTGGCCGGGGCCGAGCTGTCGCGCCTGGCCTTCGCGGTCGAGCGGCTGAAGCCGGCGGCGGTCTATGCCGATGACGCGGTGGCCTTCGCCGGCGCGCTGGCCGCCCCATTCCTGGCCGGCCTGCCGGTGGTGGCCAGCCTCAACCCGCGCGCCGGCGACATCGCCTTCGCCGACCTGCTGACCTCCAGCCCGGTCGCCCCGACCTGCACGCCGCAGGACACCGCCAAGTTGCTGCTGACCTCCGGCTCGACGGGCAAGCCGAAAGCCGTGGTCTGCACCCACGCCAATATCGCCCTGAACGCCGCGCAGATTCAGGCCTGCTACGCCGATCCCGAGCCGCCGGTGCTGGTCAATTCCGCCCCCTGGAGCCACAGCCTGGGGGCCAACGCCATCCTGCACATGGTCCTGCACCGGGGCGGGACGCTGTACATCGACGCCGGCCAGCCGACCCCGGCCCGGTTTGGCGAGACGATCCGCAATCTGCGCGAGGTGGCGACCACCTATCACAACATGGTCCCGGCCGGCTGGGGCCTGCTGGTCGGCGAGCTGGAACGCGACGCGGCCCTGGCGGCCCGGTTCTTTGAAAAGGTCCGCGTGCTGCAATATGGCGGGGCGTCGATGGCCCAGTCGATCCTCGACCGCGTCCAGGCCGTGGCGGTGCGCACGATCGGCGAGCGGGTCAGCTTCGCGGCCGGTTACGGCGCCACCGAAACGGGGCCGACGGCCTGCAACATCCATTGGCACAACGCCCGCTCGGGCATGGTGGGCCTGCCGACGCCGGGCACGGCGGTCAAGCTGGTTCCTGCCGGCGACAAGTTTGAGATCCGGGTCAAGGGGCCGCAGGTCTCGCCCGGCTATCTGGACCAGCCCGACGCCAGCCGCGACGCCTTTGACGAGGACGGTTTCTATTGTCTGGGCGACGCCGCCCGGCTGGCCGATCCGCAGGACCCGTCGGCCGGTCTGGTGTTCGACGGCCGGCTGGTCGAGAACTTCAAGCTTGCCAGCGGCACCTTCGTCGCCGCCGGGGCCCTGCGGGTGGCGGCGGTGTCGGCGATCGGCGGGGTGGTCTCCGACGCCCTGGTCTGCGGCGAGGGCCAGGACGGGGTGGGGCTGATGCTGTTCGTGGATCCCACCGCCGCCGCACGGCTTCAGAAGGTGCAGGGGGGCGACGCCTCGGCGGTGCGGGCGGCGATCGTCGAGGGGCTGGAGCGACTCAACGCCTCGGCCAAGGGCGGCGGCAAGGTGAACCGCGCCCTGATCCTCGAGGGCGGCCCCGACGCGGCCTCGGGCGAGCTGACCGACAAGGGCTATATCAACCAGGCCCTGGCGCGCGACCGGCGGCCGACGGAGCTGGCGCGGTTGTTCGCCGCGGCGCCCGATGACGGGGTGATGGTGTTCCGCTGAACTGCATGACCCTCCCTTCTCCCCTCGCGGGAGAAGGTGTCGGCGCAGCCGACGGATGAGGGGGCGTTGGGAAGATGGTGTTTTGCGCCTATGTTCTTATCGGACAGGGCCGCGCGACCCCTCATCCGACCTGCTTCGCAGGCCACCTTCTCCCGCAAGGGGAGAAGGGTTCAGCGCCTGAGTCACCCCCACGCAGATCAGCATCTGCCCGAAATAGTACAGGCCCCAGATCGCCAGGCCGACCGCGAAACTGTCGGGCAGGGGCCCCGAGCGGCCGAAGATCAGCAGGTCGGACACCAGGAACATCAGGGCGCCGATCCCGACCCGGAAGCGGTGGAAGCGGCTGGTCCAGGCCGTGGCCGCCATCAGCGACAGGCCCAGGCTGTAAAAGGCCACGCCCGGCGCGCCGGCCCGGTCGGCGGGCAGCAGATAGGCGAGGGTGACGGTGGCTGGGACCAGGATGACGGCCAGGGCCAGCTGGCTGGGCGACAGGGTCGCGCGCCGGTTACGAACATACAGGCCGATGGCGATCAGGTGGCCGATCAGGAAGGCGACGGCCCCGACGGTCAGGCCCGCCGCGCCCAGCAGCACATCGCCCAGGGTTCCAAACGTCATCACCGCCACCAGCAGCCAGCCGTCAAGGCTCCGCGCCTTCAGCGCCGCGTACAGGGCCAGCAGGCCGACGCCCAGGCCCTTCCAGGTCAGCTCGATCACCGGGGGCAGGTGCAGCCCCCAGGCCGCGACATAGCTGACCCCGGCGATCACCGAGGCGGCCAGCACCCATTTCGACAGAGCGGGCGGCTGCGACATGTTCAAATTCCCCCTGGCCCGACCGCTCTTTGGCGATTCTTCGGCGGAGGCAGACTGCTTCAGGCGGCGGGCGAGACGCAACCACCGTTGGCGCGGCGCCCGAAATGTCGGAAAGAAGGTCACCCTGGTACGGAGAAGACCATGAACGGCGCGGACGCCCTGATCACCACCCTGGCCGATAACGGCGTCACCGCCTGTTTCGCCAATCCCGGCACCAGCGAGATGCAGTTCGTCGCGGCCTTGGACCGCGAGCCGCGCATGCGCTCGATCCTGTGCCTGTTCGAGGGCGTGGCCACCGGGGCCGCCGACGGCTATGGCCGCATGGCCGGCAAACCGGCCTGCACCCTGCTGCACCTGGGTCCCGGCTACGCCAACGGCGCGGCCAATCTGCACAATGCGCGGCGGGCCTACACGCCGGTCGTCAACGTGATCGGCGACCACGCCACCGACCACCGGCAGTATGACGCCCCGCTCAATTCCGACATCGCCGCCCTGGCCGCGCCCAATTCGATCTGGGTCAGGTCGGCCGACAGCGCCGATCAGGTCGGCGCGCTGGCCGCTCAGGCCGTGGCCGCCAGCTTCGGCGCGCCCGGCGGCAACGCCTGCCTGATCCTGCCGGCCGACAGCGCCTGGAACGCGACCAACGCCGCCGGCCCGGTGATCGCGCCGCCGCGCCCGGCCGCGCCCGACGCCTCGGCCGTCGCCGCCGTCGCCGCCGCGATCAAGGCGGCCGCCAAGCCCGTGATCCTGCTGGGCTCCAGCGCCTGCGGCGAGGCCGGAATCGCCGCCGCCGGCCGACTGGCCGCCGTGGGAGTCCGGGTGCTGACCGACACCTTCACCGCCCGCCAGTCTCGGGGGGAAGGCCGCTTCCGCCCCGACAAGATGATGTATTTCGGCGAGCAGGCCCTGAAGGATCTGGCTGGGACGGACCTGATGGTCCTGGCCGGGACCAGCCAGCCGGTGGCGTTTTTCGCCTATCCCGACCGGCCCAGCGTGCTGGTCCCCGAGGGCTGCGCCCTGACTGCGCTGTGCGGCCGCGAGATCGACGCCCCGGCGGCCTTGAACGCCCTGGCCGACGCGCTCGGCGCCCCCGCCCACGGCGCGGTCGAGCCCTATGCCCCGCCCGCCGCGCCGACGGGAAAGTTCGACGCCTGGGCCATGGGGGCCTCGATCGCCCGCCACATGCCGACCGGCGGGATCATTTCCGACGACGCGGTGACCGCCGGCCTGCCGATCTTCACCCAGACCCGCAACGCCCGCGCCCATGACTGGCTGTCCCTGACCGGCGGGGCGATCGGCCAGGGCATCCCGGCGGCGATCGGCGCGGCCGTGGCCTGTCCCGACCGCAAGGTGCTGAGCCTCAATGGCGACGGCGCGGCGATGTACACCGTGCAGGGCCTGTGGACGATCGCCCGCGAGAAGCTGGACGTGACGGTGGTGGTGTTCGCCAACGGCGCCTATCGCATCCTGGGCATCGAAATGGGCCGCACCGGCGGCGGTGAGCCGGGCCCCAAGGCCTCGCGCCTGCTCGACCTGGGCGACCCGAGCATCGACTGGGTGTCGGTGGCCTCCGGCCTGGGCCTGTCCGCCGAACGGGTCGAGACGCCCGAAGCCTTCGACGCGGCGATGGAAAGGGCGATGACCAGGCCGGGCCCGCATTTCATCGAAGCGACGATGCGGTGACCGCCAGACTCGCCCCCACCTGACCGCTTCGCGGTCGTCCGCCCCCAGAGGGGGCGGATGAAGCGCGCCGACCTCACCTTTCCCCTTCGGGGGAGGAGGGCCGCAGGCCCGGAGGGGGCCCGTGTTCCAGACCACAAAAAACCCGCCGGGATCGCTCCCGGCGGGTTTGCTGTTTCAGGCTTGCGGCCCGATCAGCCCTTCTTGAGCGAATTGGTCGGCAGCTTGCAGCCGCCGCCGATGCCCTTGGCCTGCGAGCAGGCCAGGATTTCCTTCGACTTGGGGCTGGGCGTGTCGACGGGATAGCTCATCACCCAGCCCGGCAGACCGTCGGAGCAGGCGACTTCGAAATAGCCCTCGGTGTCGTTGCGGCCGACCAGGCGAACGTCCGACACTTCGCACGAGCCCTTGCCATAGGCCTTCAGATCGGCCGACAGGCGCGGATAGAGCGAGGTCTGCTTGGAGAAGCTGCAGCGATAGCCGTTCAGTTCGGCGAACAGGCAGTCATAGATCACCGCCGGACCGGCCGAGAAGATCGCGATCGCGCCGTCGGGACGGTTCTTGCACTTCAGCTCGACGATTTCCTTGCGGTTGTCGGCGCTGGGCAGAAGGCCGTATTTCTCGACGTCGCAGGTGAAACCCGCCTTGCCGGCCAGTCGGGTGTAGAGGCCCGCCTGCTCGGTCTGGGCCGCGACCGAGTCGGTCAGGGTGCAACCGCCGCCGACGAAGGCGGCCTGGGCGCAGTCGATGGCTCGGGCCAAGGCGCCCGTGCTCGCCGTCTGCTGCAGCATGTAGCCCTTGCCGTCGGCGCAGGCGACTTCGAAATAGTTGTCGGCCTTGGTGCTGAGGACGTAGCGCTTGTCCTT
>JAHINZ010000322.1 GCA_018895795.1 Alphaproteobacteria bacterium | reverse complement strand
TGGATCAGCAGGCGGGGAATGGTGTCGACGTCGACCGCGAGACCACCGCCGGTCGAACCGACATGGCGACGGCCATCGACCAGGGTCAGGGTGCGGTTGGTGCCCAGGTCCCGCAGGTTCAGCAGCGACAGGCCGCCGTCGTTCAGGCCCGAACCGGTGGTGTCTTCCGGCACCAGGGAGCCCGAGAGCGCGGGAATGTCGGCCAGAACGTCGATAACGCTGGCCTGACCCGTCACGACGACTTCATCGCGCGAAACCTGGATCAGCGGGGTCGGCGAGTTGGTCGGATCGCGACGGATGCGCGAGCCGGTGACCACCACCTCCTCAACGGTATCGGCCGCGCTCGCGGCGGTCGCGGTTTGCGCCAATGTCATGGTGGGGGACAGCAGTGCGAAGCCTCCCAGCATCGTCGTCGCCAGGAGAACCTTGGTGTTCAGCGCCATTTTTGGTGTCGTCCTCGAAAGTCAGAAATACCGCAGCGCGATCCGTCTGCGGTAGGAGGCCCCCGCCTCGACTGGCGAACCTATCGGCTTTGACAAATGCCGGAAGTGATCATGGCTGAATTGTGTTCAGTGTGCGCCGCGATGTGGCGAAACGGTCACATTTATAGCGCGAAAGTGTCATTTAGGGTGAAAAATACCTCAAAAAGCCCGTGCGCACCCTTTTAACAGGGCTTCCCAGGGGTGATCTTTACCTGGGATGTGTCGTGACGACCGGAAGCTTTCCCGTTATCGGCGAAAATTCCGCACGCCTTATCGCTCTTGGCGGGAGACTTTCTGTTTCACGGCGCTGAAGCTGAAGTGGGCAGACGGCGAATAAGGCGGGCCCGCCCTATTTCTTGGGCGCCCCGCCAGTCTAGGCCGTCTGGGCGGCCAGTTCCTCGAGCACCCGGCGCAGATCGGCTTCGCGGAAGGGCTTTTGCAGAACCAGCGCGCCGCGATGGGCTTCAGACAGGCCCGCTTCGCCATAGCCGCTGGCGAAGGCGAACGGGATGCCGCGGGCCTTCAGGGCGTCGGCGACCGGGAAGATCGGCCGGCCGCCCAGATTGACGTCGAGCAGGGCCGCATCGAGGTCGGCGCTGGTGGCCAGGCGCAGGGCCTCTTCGATCTCGGCCGCCGGGCCAATGACCGTACAGCCCAGATCGCTGAGCATGTCCTCGACGAGCATCGAAACCAGGGCTTCGTCTTCAACCACCAGGACTTTCAGGGCGGACAGGCTAATCATGTTCAGAGGCTCCAAGGCTTCCGTGGGAAGCCCCATGTTATAAATCGTGTCGAGGCTAACATGGATTTCGCAAAGATCTTGAGGGCGTTCTTTGGCCTGACAGCTTTCGCGACGCCGACAAAAGAGCCAGGGCGGGTCGGGCCCGACGGCTTGACGACTTGCGTCGCGGCTGGTCGCCCCCGCCCGCGTGGGTCGGACCAAACCGTGGTTTTCGACATGGCGCGCAATAGGCCTCCCTCCCAGCCAAGCTTGGCCGGTAGCGCTTGAACGGTCACGCGGCTGTTGGGTTCCCAACCGCTCGCGCGGTTCAGACGCTGGCGCCTTCGTCCAGTTTCGCGCTGATCCGCAGGGCGGTGACTTGATTCCTCTGTCGCCGCAGGATCTGAAACCGATGGTGATGGAAGATGAAGGTCTGGCCAGGGTCGGGAATGGTCTGGGCTTCGTGAATCACGAGTCCGGCGATGGTGACGGCTTCGCCTTCCGGCAGGTCCCAGTCCATCGCGCGGTTCAGATCGCGCACGGTCACATGGCCATCGACATGCACCGAGCCGTCGGCCTGGCCGCGCAGACCCTCGACGCTGGTGTCGTGCTCGTCGTCGATCTCGCCGACGATCTCCTCGAGGATATCCTCCAGGGTCACCAAGCCCTGTAGGGCGCCATATTCGTCGACGACCAGGGCAAAGTGGCTCTTGCGCTTGAGGAAGGCGTTGAGCTGGTCCTTCAGATTGGTGGTGTCGGGGATGAACCACGGCTCACGGACGATGGCGGCGATGTCGAGCCCGTCGATGCCGCCCTCGGATTCGGCCAGGGCCCGCAGCAGGTCGCGGGCGTGCAGCACGCCGACGATGTTGTCAGGATCATTGCGGTACAGCGGGATGCGGGTGTGGTGGGCTTCCAGCGCCTCGGTCACGAATTCGCGCGGCGGCAGGTCGACGTCGCACATGATCATCGACTTGCGATGGACCATGATCTCCGAGACATCCATGTCCGACAGGTCCAGCACCCCGCCCAGCATGCGCCGGTCGCCGCTTTCGACCAGGCCTTCGGAGTGGTGATATTCGACCGCGCCGCGGATCTCCTCGTGGGCGGCCAGGACGTCGACGGCCATGTCCAGCCGCACGCCGAACACCCGCAGGGTGCGGCGCACGATCCACTGGATGCCGTAGATCAGTGGTCCAAAAAGCTTGACCACCACAAGCGTGGGGCCCGACAGGAACCGCGCCACGTCATCGGATTTCAGGATGGCCAGGGTCTTTGGCAGCACCTCGGCGAACACCAGGACCAGCACGGTCATGGTCCCGGTGGCGAGGGCGACGCCCCATGGACCGGGAATGGCGGCGGTCAGCACCTGGGTCGCCAGGGCCGAGGCCAGGATATTGACCATGTTGTTGCCCAGCAGCACGGCCCCGATCATGGTCTCCTGATCGGACAGCAGCTTGTTGACCCGTTGGGCGGGCTTGTCGCCTTCGCGTTCCAACTGGTGCATGCGCGCCCGACTGGCGGCGGTCAGCGAGGTCTCGGCGGCCGAGAACAGGGCCGAGATCGCCAGCAGGACGATGACAATGGGGGCGAGGCCGAGCAGGGAGGCGATCATCGCGTTCTTCTACGCTACGCCGGCCCGCCGGGGGAGATGTTTGGCGCGAATTGGCGTGATCGCGCCAGGATGCTGATCAGCGCGCCATCGGTCTGAACCTCTAGGCGTCGAGGGTCAGGACACGCACGCCGCGCGAGCGGCCGTCATGGTCGGTCCAGTGGAAGCCTTCGCCGGCGGTCATGCCGATCAGGGCGGCGCCGACCGGGGTCAGCACCGAGATGCGGCCTTCGTCTATGCTGGCGTCGCGCGGAAGGCTCAGGCGCACGCGGCGGACCTGACCGCTGGAGAGGTCCTGGTAGGCGAGGGTGGAGCCGATGCCGGCGAACGGCCGCGGCGCCTGGCCGGGGTCGACGATCACGGCGCGGTCCATTTCGCTGGCGAGGATCCGGCCGCCGGCGGCGCGGTCGGCGACCGCCTCGGCCAGGTTGGACAGGATCTCGAAGTCCGCCTCGGTCACATAGATCGTGGGCAGGACGGGGATCGTGGGCAGGGTTTGGGTGTGGGAAGAAAGGGTCGTCATAGTTGGCTTTCTGGATGGGTTTGAGCCTCTCCCGGCGCCTTCGAAACGAGGCGGCCTACGGGGGCTCGATGGGACGCGCCGTATGGCGCGAGCGTCGTCAGGCGCGGATCTCTTGGGGAAGGCCCCGGACCTTTCGCCGCGAACCGAAGCGGTTCGTTGTGGGCGGAGAGGTGTTCCGGAGATTTTCAACGTCGCCCCGGAGCACTGTAAAGCGTCGGGGTCTAGAGGCCTGCGTTGAGGCGTCCAGCGGCGTTCAATTCGCCTCTGGTGAAAGGGAGATGGGGAGGCGAGGGGCGGGCGTCAAGGGCCGACCCCGCCCCAGTTTCTTTTCTCCGCTCTCCCCGGCGAAAGCCGGGGCCCAGATCGAACCCACGAACGCCGCTCTTGGGGCTCATGCCGCTGGCGCATCATCCCCAGACGTTCAGGCTGAATCTGGATCCCGGCTTTCGCGGGGGAGAGCGGAGGGAGAGGTATTGGTGGCGATCTTAAATTGTATATACAATAAGTCATGATCGACGCTGAAAGCCCCGAATGGACCGAAGGCGATTTCGCGCGCGCCAAGGGGCCTGAAAGCCTGCCGGCCCATGTCCTGAACGCCTTTCCTAAGACGGCGGCCAGGGTCCGCGGACCGCAGAAGACCCAGACCAAGGCCCCCGTATCCATTCGGCTGGATCAAGCCGTGGTGGATCACTTCAAGGCCCAGGGACCCGGCTGGCAGGGACGGATCAACGAGGCTCTATTGGCGATCGTGAAGCGCTGAGCCGATAGGCGAGGTGCGGCCTTCGCCCAGAAGGTTAGGGGTGACAGTATCCTTCAGCGGACCTGCTGATCTTCCGTTCGGGGTGGGGAGCGACTTAGACCCTTCTCCCCTTGCGGGAGAAGGTGGCCTGCGCAGCAGGTCGGAAGAGGGGTCTCGCGGCTTTTCCGGACAGGGTTTTCGACCCCTCATCCGTCAGCCTTCGGCCGCCACCTTCTCCCGCGAGGGGAGAAGGAACTTAGGCCCGCCCAGCGTCGCGAACAGAACTTGCAGCCCGTCGGCAAAGCGGGCCTAACCCGCCGCCCCGTCCTCAACCAGAAACGCCCGCAGCGCCGCCCGGTCCACGTCCTTGGCGACAAACGCCTCGCCGATGCCGCGCACCAGCACGAAGGTCAGCATCCCCCCCTCGGCCTTCTTGTCCTGGCCGCAGTGGGCGATCAGGGCGTCGGCGCTAAACGGCTCTGGCCGCACGTCGCTCATCTGGGTCGGCAGGCCGGCGGCCTTGATCGCGGCCTCGGCGCGGACGGCGTCCTGGCGGGGACAAAGGCCCTGGCTGGCGGAGAAGCGGAAGGCCTGGGCCATGCCCAGCCCGACGGCCTCGCCGTGCTTGAGCGCGTCGCCAAAACCCATCTCGGCCTCGATGGCGTGACCGAAGGTGTGGCCCAGATTCAGCAGGGCGCGGCGGCCGGCTTCCTTCTCGTCCTCGGCGACGATCTCGGCCTTCATCTCCACCGAGCGGCCGACGGCGCGGACCAGGGCGGCGGTGTCGCGTTCCAGCACGGCGGTGACGTTGCTTTCCAGCCATTCGAAGAAGGCGAAGTCGCCCAGCAGGCCGTACTTGATCACCTCGGCATAGCCGCAGACCATTTCACGAGCGGGCAGGGTGGCCAGCACGTCCAGGTCGGCCAGGACCAGGCGCGGCTGGTGGAAGGCGCCGATCAGGTTCTTGCCGCGCGGGGTGTCGATGGCGGTCTTGCC
>JAHINZ010000321.1 GCA_018895795.1 Alphaproteobacteria bacterium | reverse complement strand
TAACAGGCCGACAGACCGTTGGGGTTCTTGTAGTACCAGTTGCCGCCGATCTCGTCGGACATCTCGAAGCAGTCATAGGGGACGCCGACGTCCTTCAACCGCTTGGCCGTGGTGAAGCCGCTGCAGCCCGCGCCGATGATGCACGCCTTGGGAAGCTTACCCGTCATGTCCCGCCCCTGACTTATCGTTGTTCAGGTGAGCGTATCAGCGTTATGCGGGCCGTCAAACGCCTCCCCTACGTCAGGACGCTCCACAGTGGGGTGCGGCTGGGTTAATCCTCCGCTAGGGGATGACGTTCGACACCCACGCCCCCATCTCCTCCGACTCGATACGCTCGCGAAGGCCCAACCATGAACCGCCACGAACTGAAGACCTGGCCGCAATATTTCGCCGCGGTCCGCCTGGGCAAGAAACGCTTCGAGATCCGCCGCAATGATCGCGACTTCGCCGTCGGCGACATCCTGGTGCTGCGCGAATTCGATCCGGAAAGTCAGGTCTATACCGGCCAGACCGAAGACCGCCTGATCACCTTCCTGCTGTCGGAAGAGGACTACGGCGTGATCCACGGCTTCGTGGCCATCGGCTTTGGCGAGGTGCCGCATCCCGACGCCCTGGCCGAGGGCGTGCTGACCGCCGACCAACTGGCGCAGTGGCATGAAACCCAGGCCTCCAACGCCGCCCTGCGGGGTCAGGACGCCCGCAAGGTCTCGGCAAGCTATGCGGCCCCCACCACCGGCCGGCAGGCCATGAGCGTCGCCGCCGATCGCCATGCCGGCGTCGCCGCCGCCGCCGAGGCCGAGGCGGCCTTCCACAGCGCCGCGGCCCGGATCGTTCGCAAGGCTTAGGCGCATGAAAAAGCCGCCGCCCGCGAGCGCGGACGGCGGCTTTTCAAAGACTGGGTCTTGAAGGCTTCAGGCCGCTTCTTTGACCTGGGCGGGGAACACGTCGTTCATCCGCAGATAGGTGATCAGGCGGCTTTCCATCGAGATGATCGCCTGGATGAAGCGCTGCTCCTCGACGCCGAGATCCGGCGCCGGTTGCAGATGGTCGCGCGACACGGTGAAGGTCTCGCTGACCGCGTCGACCAGGATGCCGGCCAGGCGATCCTGGCATTCGACGACCACGATGACGTGACGGGTCTCGGGGACGGTGACGCCCAGACCCAGGCGATTGCGCAGGTCGATGACCGGCATGATCGCGCCGCGCAGGTTGATGACCCCGCGCAGATAGGAGGGGGCGTGCGGGATCGGCGTCGCCGGAGTCCAGCCGCGGATTTCGCGGACGGTCTTCACGTCGATGCAGAACTCCTGCTCGCCAATGCAGAAGGAGATCAGTTCCAGGGCCAGCTCGGCTTGGTCGGTCATATCGATTCCCCGGGATCGAAGGTGCGTAGCGATCCCGAGCAACGTCTTCCAACGCGCTCGCGGATCACGCCCTATTTGACGTGATCCGCCCTTTAACAACGGTTAACGGTGACGGCAGCGGAACGCGCTGAATCGTCGCAATTTCCGCAATTCGTCAGTGACCCGCGTCGTCTCCGGCTTCGGAGAGTCCCTCGTCGCCGTCGGTCGTCAGGTTGAACTCATACCAGACGCCGTTCAGCACGCCGAAGGCGACGGCAAGGCCCAGGCCGAGGATCCAGGTGAAGTACCACATCGTCTTGTCTCCGCCTCAGTAGAGGTCTGGATTGGTGGCCAGGGCGGCCGTGCTGCTGCGTCCCCACAACACCCGGTAGACCCAGGCGGTGTAGAGCAGGATGATCGGCAGGAAGATCGCCGTCACGAGCAGCATGATGAACAGCGTCGTATGGCTGGACGAGGCGTTCCAGACGGTGAGGCTGGAGCCTGGATCGCTGACGCTGGGCAAGATGAACGGGAACATCGACAGGCCGACCGTCGAGATGATCCCGATGGCCGAGAGCGACGAGCCCGTGAAGGACAGCGGCGCCTTGTCGAACCTCAGACCCAGCAGGGCGACGGCGGCGCCGACAAAGCCCAAAACCGGCGCGATAATCATCCAGCCGTGACGGCCATAGTTGTCCAGCCAGGCGCCCGGAGCGGCGACGACGGCGTCGCGCAGCGGGTTGGAGGGGCCCGCAGCATCGGTCAGGCCCTCGAGCCGAAAGCCCATGCCGCCGAAGGCGACGAAGAAGCCGCCGGCCGCGAAGAAGACGATGCTGGCTAGGCCGGCGATTTCGCCAAACAGGCGGGCGCGCTCGGTAACCGGTCCTTTTTCGCCCTTCACGGTCAGCCAGGCCGCGCCGTGCAGGACCAGCATGGAGACCGACAGCAGGCCGCACAGCAGGGTGAATGGGGTGAACAGGCTCCAGAAGCCGGCCTGGAAGCTGACCCGCAGATCGCTGTCGAACCGGAAGTGCGCGCCGCTCAGCACATTCCCGACGGCGACGCCGAACACCAGCACCGGCACGAAGCCGCCCGTGAACAGCGCCCAGTCCCAGAACGACCGCCAGCGCGGGTCGGGCCGCTTGGAGCGATACTTGAAGCCCACCGGCCGCAGGATCATCGCGGCCAGAACCAGGAACATGGCCAGATAGAAGCCGGAGAAACTGACGCCATAGACCAAGGGCCAGGCCGCGAAGATCGCCGCCCCGCCGGTGATGAACCACACCTGGTTGCCTTCCCAGGTGGCGCCGACGGTGTTGATCACCATCCGTCGCTCTTCGTCCGTCTTGGCCACGAAGGGCAGCAGGGCGCCGACCCCCATGTCAAAGCCGTCGGTCAGGGCGAAGACGATGAAGAGCACGCCCAGCAGCCCCCACCAGATCACCCTGAGGGTCGCGTAGTCGATTGGGAGTTCCATGGCAGCGACTCCTTTAAGCGACGGCCGGTTGCGTCGAGGCGGGCGTGTCGAACGCCTCCTGCTCGGCGAACGGGCCCTTCTTGATGGTGCGCAGGATCAGCCCGACCTCGACAACCGCGAGGCTGCCGTAGAGCAGGGTGAACAGCACGATGGTGGTCCACAGTTGGGCGACGCTGAGGTCGGAGGCGCCCAGGGCGGTGGGCAGCACGCCCTCCACCGACCAGGGCTGACGGCCAACCTCGGCCAGCACCCAGCCCAGCTCGGCGGCGAGCCATGGCAGGGGAATGGCGGCCACCGCCAACATCAGGAACCACTTGGTGTTGTGCTTGCGCAGCGTGACCAGGAGGAAGGCGGTGGCGAACAGGCCGATCATCAGGAAGCCGATGCCCGCCATGGCCCGGAAAGCGAAGAACATCAACGGCACATTGGGAACGGTGTCCCACGAAGCCTTCTTGATGGTGGCGGCGTCGGCCATGCGCGGATCAGCGACGTAGCGCTTCAGCAGCAGGCCGTAGCCCAGGTCGCGGCGGTGGGTCTCGAACGTGGCCCGCGCGGCGACATCCTTGGGGTTGGCCTTCAGGGTCTCCAGCGCGCCATAGGCGATGACGCCGGATTCGATGCGGTCCTCTGCGGTGGCCACCAGTTCGAAGATACCGGCCACGGGCTTGTCGATGCTGCGCGTGGCGATCAGGCCCAGCACGTAAGGAATCTTGACCTCATAATGGGTCTTGCGGTCGGCCAGGCTGGGAATGCCGAAGGCGGTCAGGCCGGCCGGGGCGGGCTCGGTCTCCCACATGGCTTCCAGGGCGGCGAGCTTCATTTTCTGGTTGTCGGTCAGGGCGTAGCCGCTCTCATCGCCCAGCACGACGGCCGACAGCGAGGCGGCCAGGCCGAAGGCGGCCGCGACGGTCATCGAGCGCTTTGCGAAGCCGACATGGCGGCCCTTCAGCAGATAGAAGGCCGAAATGCCCAGCACGAAGACCGCGGCGATGGTGTAGCCGGCGCTGACGGTGTGAACGAACTTGGCCTGGGCCACCGGGTTGAACAGCACGGCGCGGAAGTCGCTGACTTCCATGCGCATGGTGTCGGGATTGAACGTGGCTCCCACCGGATTTTGCATCCAGCCGTTGGCGATCAGGATCCAGAGGGCCGACAGGTTGGTGCCCAAGGCGACCAGAAAGGTGACGGCCAAGTGTCCGACGCGGGGCAGCTTGTCCCAGCCGAAGAACATCAGGCCGACGAAAGTGGCTTCGAGGAAGAAGGCCATCAGGCCCTCGATCGCCAGAGGAGCGCCGAAGATGTCGCCGACATAATGCGAGTAGTAGGCCCAGTTCATGCCAAACTGGAATTCCATGGTCAGCCCGGTCGCCACGCCCAGCACGAAATTGATGCCGAACAGCATGCTCCAGAACCGTGTGACCGTTCGCCAGATCGGGCGCTTGGTCATCACATAGATGCTCTCCATGATGACCAGCATGAACGAGAGCCCCAAGGTCAGAGGCACGAACAGGAAGTGGTACAGCGCGGTCAGCGCGAACTGCAGCCTCGAAAGGTCGATGACGGCGGGGTCCATGCTTAGCTCCGAAACGGACGGCGAATGATTGCGCCAGCCGAGGATGGTGTCCTAGACCGGTCGCACCGCACCGACCTTGATCCAGATCAAGGCCCACGGACGCCCGCAAACTACACTGAAATCATGCAATCTCGTCCATCGCTTATCGACCACCGCTCCCAAGTCGCGACGAGATTGAAGGACCTGGAGAGGGCCGGCGCCCGCGCGCTGCGACGCGCCAGGATCCTGACCTTGCTCGACGCCGCGGCCGCGGTCGCCTTTGCCGCCGCCCTGGCTTGCGCCATCGCCGCTCTGGCCCGGGGAGGCTCCGTCGCCGACATGGCCGGCTGGTTGCTCCTGCTGGTCCTGTCCGGGTTCGCGCGCGGCTTTATGACGCGGCTGGCGGGCGAGGCGGGCGCGATCGCCGGCGCCGCCGTCAAGACCTCCGCCCGCGCCGACGCCGGCGCAGCCCTGATCGCTCGCGCGCCCGGCGGCCGCGTGTCGAGCGGCGATGCGACCACGGCCCTGGTCGAGGGCGTCGAGGCGCTGGACGGCCATGTCTCGCGCTTCCTGCCGGCCCGATTCGCGGCGAGCGCCGCGCCGCTGGGCCTGATCGCCGTCGCCGCCGTCGCCAGCCCGATCGCCGCCGCCATCCTGCTGGGCGCGTTGGTTCCATTCATTGTCGCCATGGCCCTGGCCGGCACGGCCGCCGCCGCGGAGTCGCGCGCCCAATTCCAGGCCCTGGAACGCCTGTCGGGCCTTTTCCTCGACCGGGTCCGCGCCCTGCCGGTGGTGTTGGCCTTCCAGGCCGAGGATCGCATCACCCGCGACCTGGCCCGGTCGGCCGATGAGCTGGCCACCCGCACCATCCGGGTGCTGCGCGTGGCCTTCCTGTCGTCCGGCGCCCTGGAATTCTTCGCCGCCCTGTCGGTGGCCCTGGTCGCGGTCTATTGCGGCTTCAACCTGCTCAGGCTGCTGCCCTTCCCGGTTCCGGAGCAACTGGACCTCAGGCGCGCCTTTTTCGTGCTGGCCCTGGCGCCGGAGGTCTATCTGCCCCTGCGCCGCCTGGCCGCCGCCTATCATGACCGTCAGGCCGCCGAAGCCGCCGCCGCCAGCCTGATCGCCCTGCCCAGCCCCGTCCCGCGCGCGACCGCGCCGAACTTCACGGCCCCGCCCGCCATTCGCTTCAGCGGCGTGACCATCCGCTATCCCGACGCCGACGGCCCCGTCCTGGAAGCCTTGGATCTTGAGGTCCCGGCCGGCGCCGTCACCGTGCTGCTGGGTCCCAGCGGCTCGGGCAAGAGCTCTCTGCTGAATCTGCTGCTGGACCTGGCCCCACTGAGCGCCGGCGCGGTGTTGCTGGACGGCCGTCCGCTCGCGGAACTCGGCGCCCTGTCCGGCGCCGTCGCCTGGGCCGGCCAACACCCGCTGATCACGCCGGGTTCGATCGCCGACAACATCGCCCTGGCCCATCGCTCGGCGACCCGGGCCCAGGTCGAGGCCGCCGCCGAACGCGTCGGTCTCGCCGGCGCCCTGGGAGCGCGCGCCGGCGGCCTCGACGCCTGGCTGGACGAACGGGGCGGCGGCTTGTCGGGCGGCGAACGTCGCCGCCTGTCCCTGGCTCGCGCGATCCTCAAGCCCGCCCCCATCCTGCTGATGGACGAGCCCACCGCCAATCTCGACGCCGTCGCAGAAGCCGACCTTCTGGCGGCGATCCGCGAGGCCGCGCGGGGCCGCACCACGCTGATCGCCACCCATTCCGAGGCCGTCGCGGGCCTGGCCGATCACGTGGTGAGACTGACATGAGCCCCTCGCCTCTCCAGACGCTGATCCGCGCCCAGCGTCGTCGTCACGCGCAGGGCCTGCTGTTGGCCGCCGTCTGCGCCGCCGTGGTCGGCGCGGCCTCGACCCTGTTGCTGGGCCTGTCGGGCTGGTTCATCACCGCCTCGGCCCTGGCCGGCGCGGCGGGGTTGGCCGCCGCCCAGGCCTTCAATGTTCTGCTGCCCAGCGCGGCCATCCGACTGCTGGCCATCCTCAGAACCGGGGCGCGCTACGCCGAGCGGCTCAGCGGTCACATCGCGGCGCTGCGGGCGCTGGCGGCGATCCGCCCCGTCCTGTTCGCCGCCATGGCGGCCTCGCCACCCGGCGAGGCCCTGGCGTTCTCCAGCGGGGAGGCTTCGTCACGGCTGGTGCAGGACGTCGACGCGGTCGAGACCCGCTTTATCCGGCTTTCGGCGCCGTGGGGCGCCGCCGCCGCCGTGATGGCCGGCGTGGCCCTGGCCGCCCTGGCCGGCTGGCTCGTCGCCTTGACCATCCTATTGTCGGCCGGTGGGGCCGTTCTGGTCGCCAGCGCCTTGGCCAGACGCTTTTCGGCGCCGGCCGGTCGCGAGATTCAGACCCGCATGGGCGCCTTGAAAGACGTCGCCGCCGGCTTCGCCGCCGCCGCGCCGGAACTGCGCGCCTACGGTCTGGAGGCCTGGGCGGGCGAAACCCTGGCGGCGCGCGGCCAAGCCGTCGATGCGGCGCGACTGGACGCGGCCCGCGCCCGGGGCTGGATCGCGCTCGCTCAGGCCGCGACCCTGGGTCTGGCGACCGCCGCGGCCATCGCCCTGGCCGCGCCAAGGGGCGCCGCCCTCGCCGCCCTGGCCGGTCTGGCCGCCGCCATGGCCGTGGATGGCGTCTCAAACCTCGTCGCCGCGTTCGACCAGAACGGCGCGGCCGACGAAGCCGCCGATCGCCTGGACGCCGTTCTGCGGCACGCTCCGGCCGCGGCCGCTCTGGCGCCGCATCCGCCAGCGCAGAGCTTGCGTCTCCTGGGCGAGGCTTTCGCGCCCGGCGAGCGCATCGCGATCCTGGGTCCGTCGGGCGCCGGCAAGACCACGCTGCTGGAACGCCTGCTGCGCCTGCGGCCCAGCGCCCCCGGCGCGCTGCGGATGGGCGATGCCGATCTGGCCGGGCTGGACCCCCGCACCGCCCGCGCCGCCTTTTCCTACGCGCCGCAGGACGCGGCGTTGATCGCGGGTTCGGTCGCCGACAATCTCCGCCTCGCCGCGCCCCAGGCCTCGGCGGAAGACCTGTGGGCCGCCCTGCATGACGCGGCCCTGGACGATCGCATCCGCGCCGCGCCGGCCGGGCTCGACGCCTGGCTCGGCGACAATGGCGAGCGACTGTCGGGCGGCGAGCGCCGACGGTTGGCCCTGGCCCGCGCCTATCTGCGCCCCGCGCCCTGGCTGGTGCTGGACGAACCGACCGAAGGCCTGGACGCGGCGACCGAGGCCCTGGTGCTGGACAGGCTGAGGGCGCGACTGGACCGCACGGCGCAAGGCCTCCTGCTGGTCAGCCACCGCCCGGCCCCCCTGGCGATCTGCGACCGACGCCTTGTGCTGGCCGGCGCTCCAGCGGCGCGGCGCGAACAGGCCGTCGCGCCGCTTCTGATCCTGCACGAGGCGCGGTAGACCCGCGATGGCGTCTCGCGCAGGCGGTCCCCTGGGCTATAAGGCGCCTGGGCGCATGGCGCGTCCCGGAGACGACGACGCGATGAAGGCGCTCAAATTGGGCCCCTACCCCCTGTTCAGCGACCCGCGCCCCGGCCCCTATCTCGTGGCCGCGATGGCGGTGGCCGCGACCTTCGTCGCGCGATGGTCGCTAGGCGACGCCTTCACCGCCGCTTCGTCCTTCATGCTGTTCATCCCGGCTGTTTTGGCCAGCGCGGCGATCGGCGGCCTGGTCTGCGGCCTGTTCGCCACCCTCTGCGCCAGTCTGGCCGTCGGCTGGGTCACCCGAGGCGACGCCGAGACGCTGGTGGGCGCGATGAGTGGCGTAATCTTCCTGTTGGTCGGAATCGGCATGGCCATCGGCGGGGGATGGTTCCACGCCGCGCGCCGGCGGGCCGCCGCCACCAACGCTCACCTGCAGTCGATTCTGGACACGGTGCCCGACGCGGTCGTCGTCATCGACCGCAACGGGGTCATGACCTCATTTAGCCCCGCCGCCGAGCGGCTGTTCGGCTGGACGGCCGCCGAGGCGATCGGCCAGAACGTCAGCCTGCTGATGCCCAGCCCCTATCGCCAGGCGCACGACGCCCATCTCGAACGCTATGCCCGCACCCGCGAGAAACGGATCATCGGCGTCGGCCGGGTGGTGGTGGGCGAGCGCCGGGACGGCTCGACCTTCGCGATGGAACTGGCGGTCGGAGAGACCAAGGGGCCCCGCCCCTCCTACACCGGCTTCATTCGTGACCTGACGGATCGCCAGAAGACCGAGACCCGGCTGCAGGAACTGCAGAACGAACTGGTCCATGTGTCGCGCCTGACGGCCATGGGCGAGATGGCTTCGACCCTGGCGCACGAGCTGAACCAGCCCCTGTCGGCGATCGCCAACCTGCTGACCGGCTCTCGCCGGCTGATCGACCGCGGTCGCGAGGTCGATCAGACCAAGGTGCGCGACGCCATCGACCGGGCCGCAGCCCAGGCGCTGCGAGCCGGCGACATCATCCACCGCATGCGCGACTTTGTTCGGCGGGGGGCCAGCGAGCGCGAGGCCGAAAGCGTGTCCAAACTGGTCGAGGAGGCCAGCGCCCTGGCCCTGATCGGTGAGAAGGAACGCCGCGTCGATGTGCGTCTTTCGCTAAATCCCGCCGCCGACTTGGTGTTCGCCGATCGCGTTCAGATCCAGCAGGTGCTGCTGAACCTGATCCGCAACGGCATTGACGCCATGGAAGGCCAAGAGATCCGCGAACTGGTCATTTCCAGCGACCTCACTGACGAGGGGTGGACGTGCGTAAGCGTCACCGACACCGGCAGCGGCATCGCCAATGACGTCCGCGAGCGTCTGTTTCAGCCCTTCATGACCACCAAGCCGCAAGGCATGGGCGTGGGTCTGTCGATCTCGCGCTCGATCATCGAGGCGCACGGCGGACGGATCTGGGCCGACACCAATCCCCGCGGCGGGACGATCTTCAACTTCACCCTGCCGCCGTTTGACCAGGAGGACGAGATTCATCCATGACGCCCGCCTTGCCCGAAGCGACCGTGCACGTCGTCGATGACGACGAAAGCGCCCGGGAGTCGCTGGCCTTCCTTTTGGAGTCCGCCGACTTTCAGGTCGTCACCTATCCCAGCGCCCCGGCCTTTCTGGAGGCCCTGCCCAACGCCGCTCCAGGCTGTGTGATCACCGATGTGCGCATGCCGGAGATGAGCGGTCAGGAGCTGGTGGCGCGGATGGCGACCCTGACGCCACGCATGCCGGTCATCATGATGACCGGCCATGGCGACATTCCAATGGCGGTGGAAGCCATGCGCTCGGGGGTCATCGACTTCAT
>JAHINZ010000320.1 GCA_018895795.1 Alphaproteobacteria bacterium | reverse complement strand
CGGCCGGCGCGACCATGGCCGACATCGTCTCCCTGACGTCCTACCACACGGATCCTTCGGACTTTGAAAGCTTCAAGGCGGCGCAACGGGCGTTCATGCCGGGAAACTTTCCGGCCCACACCGCCGTCGGGGTAACCGCCCTGCTGATGCCCGCGTTCAAGTGCGAAATCGCTGCCGTAGCGGTTGTCGGTAGCGGCGCGCCCTCCAAGGCGACGGCCTAAGAGCGCTTGGCGGCGGGCGCGCAAGCTCGCGCCGCCGAGCGCGCGCGCCACCCAGCCCCTTATCCCGAGCCGAGATCGTCAGATCTTTTGATGGGACTTGGCGACGGCGCGGTGTTCTGGGCCGTCGCCGCCGATGGGCGCCGCCTGCAGAACCGCTCCGACACGGAAGCCGGGCTGTTGGAGGTCTGTTTCGGGGGGGGGCTCTGCGATCTGACTAGCGGTCTTGTGGCGGCGTTTCACGTAAGCGCTGCGTCATCGTCCTGATTTCGGTCGCCGACCAGTTGGAATGACGGCGCCGGCTGCTCGCTGGGTGATGAGCCAGCCCGAGATCCAGCTCCGATCGCCAGGCCCGGGAAGGCCGGATCGGGCGCGGCGCGAAACCGCCGCCGCAGGTCGGGCAGACGTCCTCCAGCACCGTTTCGACGCACGAGACGCAATAGGTACATTCGTAGGTGCAGATCCGCGCCTCAAGCGAATTGGGCGGCAGGTCCCGGTCACACAGCTCGCAGTTTGGTCGAAGTTCCAGCACGCACGATTCTCCCTTTTCCGAACCGGCGTGGTAAATCAACCCGGGCATGGCATAAATGCCAACATGCCCTCAAACTCTGCCAAGTTGCGCCGCCCCGAACTGCGGCATGTCGTGCTAATCCTCTTTGACGGCGCCAAGCTGATCGACGTCGCGGGACCCATGCAGGTGTTCAACGACGCCCGCGATGATGAGGGTCGGCGCGCCTATAGGGTCACGCTTGCCTCCGCAGGCGGCGGGCCCATTGTGACCGACACCGGCGCGGCCCTTGCTACCGAGCGGCTCGATGACATCGCGACGGCCGCCATCGACACGCTGTTGGTCGCCGGGGGCGCGACGGCGCTGGCGATGGCTAGACAAATCCCGCTACTTGCCTGGTTGAGAGCCAATGCCGCCATCCCCCGGAGGCTTGGCTCGATCTGTTATGGCGCGTTTATTCTCGCAGAACTGGGCGTTCTCGACGGGCGCCAGGCGACCACACACTGGGCGGTTTGCGACTATCTGGCGAGCGAATATCCCGCCGTGTCGGTCACTGCCGATGCCATCTACGTCGTCGCCGATCGGATCTGGACATCAGCCGGCGTCACGGCTGGCATCGATATGGCGGTGGCGATGGTCCAACAGGACCTCGGCCACAGAGCGGCGCTCGCCCTGGCGCGAGACCTTGTCCTGTTTCTAAAGCGTCCAGGCGGCCAGTCGCAGTTCAGTGTGGAGCTAAGGCGCCAGACCCGCGACGCGCAAGGTCGGTTCGACCAATTGCACGACTGGATCCGCGCCAATTTGTACCGCGATCTTTCGGTCCAGGTGCTCGCCGAACAGGCCGCGATGAGCCCCCGCAATTTCGCGCGCGTCTACCAGCGCGAGACCCAGCAGAGCCCCGCTCGCGCAATCGCGCAGCTTCGTCTGGAGGCGGCGCGGCGCATGCTGGAAGAAACCTCGCACTCCATCCAGCAGATCGCGCGCCTGGCCGGCTTTGGCGACGACGAGGGCCTACGGCGCACGTTCGTCAAGGCTCACGGCGTCGCGCCTCTGGATTATCGCAGCCGCTTTGGCCGCTAGCCGGCCAAGCTACCCCGTCAGTCGGAGGGTTCGAATCCCGCCGAAGTCGCGCCATCGTGGCTCCTCCCAGTCCGTCGCATTATCCGGACAATATATATCCATAAATAAATTGCCACGGTCTATGGATCGTGAGATCAACCACCGTCTGCATTTGGCCATTCAAATGGCCATGAGCCACCAAGCCCAGGAACCCAAGAGCGCATGACCGCTGTCCGATTGACCGCCCGGCCCGCCACGCCCGCCGATGCGCAGGTGATGGCCGAGATCTATAACGAAGGCATCGCTGACCGGATCGCGACCTTCGAGACTACGCCGCGATCCGCCGATCATCTGTCGGGCTGGTTCAACGACCACCATCCCATCGTTGTGGTGGTGGATGAGCCTGGCCAGGTGGTCGGCTACGCCGCGACGTTCCCCTATGCTGATCGCTGCTGCTATGCGGGGATCGCCGAGTTCTCAGTTTACGTCCGTCGCGCCAACCGCGGCCAGGGCGTCGGCGCCGTTGCCATGAACGCATTGATCGATGCGGCGACTGTCGCGGGGTTCTGGAAACTACTGTCTCGGGTATTTGTCGCGAACAAAGCCAGTTTGGCTCTTCTGAAATCCGTCGGTTTCCGTGAGGTCGGCGTGCACGAGAAGCACGGCATGCTCGACGGCGTCTGGTACGACGTCATGGCGCTCGAACGTCTTCTGGATACCACCCTCGGCTGACAAGCGGCCGGAGCGCCGGTTGGCATTCAGTTTCACTCAAACCGGTCTCAGTGAACCCCTCCGACGGCGCCGGATGAGACCAAGGATATCAAATGGCTACGATCATAGCGGACGTGAAATCCTTCCAAGCCGACCGCGCTTGGGGGGCAAGGGATCTCGCCGAGATCGAAAGGGCCACCGTTCGGCTTCACTGGACCGACAAGCCTTACCATTGGCACGTAAATGACGGTCCAGAGGTCTTTGTGGTTCTCGATGGATCCGTGGAAATGCGATACCGCCGCGCCGGTATTGAGAAGGCTATTGTGCTCGGTGTGGGTGATATCTTCGTTGCCGCGGTCGGTGACGAACACGTGGCGTTTCCAGAGGGCCAGGCGCGTGTACTCGTGATCGAGCAGAAGGGATCTGACTAACCGCACGGCAGGCGACCGTCTGAAGCGGCGAAACGTCAATTTCATGATCTGCGGGGAGAGACCGCAGCCGCCAAGGCGGCCGGCGAGCCTTCGAGCCCGCACGCGACGAATATCGAGCCAACGGCCGCGAGGCGGCATCCAGGCGATTTATGATGACCTTTGACATTGTGCGCATACGGCGGGGCAACGGCGTGTTGGCAGCCCTGGAGGCGCTGCGAAAGCAGCATACCGGCCTTAGCCTGACTAGCGTACGCGCCTTCCTCTACGTGGCCGAGAATCCCGATATCAATGTCGCGGAACTGGCGAAGGTCTGCCAGATGACCGACGCGACGGCGTCTCGCGTGGCGCGGAGCCTGGCCAGTCCAGACATTGAGCGTCCGCTTCCACCCTCACTGGGGCTTCTGGACTTCGATTCCAACACCAATGACCCTCGACAGCGACGTCTGCGCTTGTCCGAGCGCGGCATGGCTCTGGCGAGGCGGGTCGATCAGTTGATCCTGGCGCAGATCCCTATCG
>JAHINZ010000025.1 GCA_018895795.1 Alphaproteobacteria bacterium | reverse complement strand
GTCGGCGACCAGGCCTGGCCGTCGATCGAAGCGTTGGGGGAGGAGGGCTTTGTCGAGCTCTTGACCACGCGGATCGCCACCCCCGCCATCTACATCACCATCGACAAGGACGTTCTGCGCGCCAGCGACGCCATCACCAATTGGGACCAGGGGCGTCTCAGTCTTGATCACCTGGAGCGGATGATCCGCGCCGTTGCGGCGCGCGCGCGGGTGATTGGCGCCGATGTGGTCGGCGACTGGTCGCCGCCCCGCTATGGCCCGGGACCGGTGTCTGCGCTGCTCAAGATCGGCGAAGCCTTCCTTGACCAGCCGCGCGGCGGCGCGCCGGCTGGCATCGCGCGGCGCACCAACCAGGCCGCCAATCTGCGACTTCTGTCGCTATTTTCGCAGGTCGTCCCTTGAGCCTGCATCTGACCGCCGCCTCAGCCGGCCTGCTGGCCTTCTGCATCACCACCGAGATCGGTCGTGAGCTCAGCTTCAAGGCGGCTTCCGACGGCGCTGATGGCAAGAGCGCCTATCTCGCGGCGCTCGCCTTGCAGCCCGTGCTGTGGCTGGGGATCCTGTTCTGGTTTGTCGAAATGATCGCCTGGCTCCTGGTGCTGGAACACACGCCGCTGGGCCTGGCCTTTCCGATCATGACCCTGACCTATGCCGGGGTGCCCCTGGCCGGGACTCTGATCCTCAAGGAGCGCCTCGCCCCGCTCCAGATCGTCGGCGCGGCCCTCGTGGCCGCCGGCGTCACCTGCGTCGGGCTGTCGGGCCTATGAGCGTTCAACCGCTGAGACTGGCCGGCAAGTCCGGCCATGGCGTCCTGCTGATCCACGGATTGACCGGCGCGCCGGCCGAGATGAAGCCTCTGGCCAAGCGCCTGGCCCGTCGCGGCTTCGAGGTCGCCGCCCCCTTGCTACCAGGGCACGGCGTCGATGAGGCGACCCTGCTGAAAACGACCTGGCGCGACTGGCTCGACGGCCTCTGCCAGGCCCACGACGCGTTCGCCGCCCAGGTCGATACGGTGCATGTCGCCGGCGTCTGCGTCGGCGGAGCGCTCGGGCTGATGCTGGCCGCGGAGCGTCCGACCATCCGCGCTGCGGCGGTCTATTCGATGACCTTCGAATATGACGGCTGGAACATGCCGCGTTTCGCCGTTGCGGCGCCCGTCATTCAGCTGGTCGCCAATCTGCCGGGCGTGCGCCGGCTGGCCTGGGCCGAGACCCACCCGTTCGGTCTGAAGGACGAGCGCCTGCGCGCCCTGGCCGAACGCGCGCCCGACGGCCTGATCGACGGCGCCATCGACCGGCTGCCGCTGGGGGCGCTGTTCCAGATGTATCGTCTGGGTCGGCATCTTGAACAGGTGGGCAAGGCGATCACGACCCCGACCCTGATCCTGCACGCGCGCGACGACGATATGAGCCACCCCCGCAACGCCTACCGGCTGCAGCGGGCGCTGGGCGGAGCCACGCGCCTGCGCCTGCTGGAAGACAGCTACCACATGATCCATGTCGATCAGGAGCGCGACGTGGTGGCGGCGGAGACAGCCAGCTTCTTCGGCGCGGCGACGCCTCACGACACGCCCGCGCTGGGGCGCCGGTCCCATGTTTGAGACCCGTATCCTGACCAGCCTGGAGGACTTGCCGCACGCCAGCTGGGACGCGCTGTTTGGCGACACCTTGGAAGGCTACGACTATCTCCGCGCAATCGAGACCGCGGGTCTTGAAGGCTTTGCATGGCGCTATGTTCTGGTTCAGCGCGAAGGACATCTGGTCGCTGCGGCGCCGGCCTTCATTACCGATTATCGGCTCGAAACCACCTTTGACGGCGGTGGCCGCAAGATCGCCGAACAGGTGCGCCGCATCGCGCCCGGCGTCATGACGCCGAAGCTAGCCTGTCTGGGTTCGCCCTGTATGGAGACCGCTACGGTCGGGTTCGCGGCCGACCTGCCCGAGCGCGATCGCCCGGCCGTGCTCAAGGCCCTGATCGACGCCTTCGAGCGGGACGCGATGCGCGTGGGGTGCTCGCTGATGGGGGTCAAGGACGCCGACGCCGCGCAGTCCGGTCTGTGGTCTGGCGCGATGGGCGCGGCCGGATACAGCGCCGTGCCGGGTCAGGCGATCGCCGATCTGGTCATCGATTTCGGCAACCTCGAGGCCTATCTGGCCAGCCTGTCCAGCGGCGTACGCCGCGACATGCGCCGCAAGCTGCGGTCGCGCGCAAAGGTTCGGATCGAGCTGCGGGCGGAGCTCGGCGAGCACCTGCCGCGGGCGATGACGCTGTATCGCCAGACCCTGGACCGGGCCGAGGCCCAGCTTGAGACGCTCACGCCAGCCTTCTTTACGGCCGTGGCTGAGCGCATGCCGGGCCGGGTCGTGTTCGCGCTTTATTTTGTCGAGGACGACCTCTTGGCCTTCAACCTGCTGCTGGAGGACGGTGAGGTCCTGCTGGACAAGTTCTTCTGTATGGACGCCGAGCGCGGCCGCGCCCACAATCTCTATTTTCTCAGCTGGTTCTTCAATCTTGAGCGCTGTTTGGCGCGGGGCTTGAAACGCTACCAGAGTGGCCAGGCCAATCTCGGCGACAAGCTGCGGCTGGGCAGCCGGCTGACCCCCGTGAACATGTATTTCAAGCATCGCAACGGCCTGCTCAATGGTGCGCTTCGCCTGCTCGCGCCGTTGGTCATGGGCGTCCCTCTGGAAGGCTTGGCCGCATGAGTCCCGAGCGCCAAAAGCCGCGCCGACGCTTTGCGCCGGCCATCCTGTTCGCGATCCTTCCGGTCATCAGTCTGGCCTATCAGATCACCGCCAAGAGCTCGGCCAACAAGCTGGCGGACGCGAAATTTGACTTGGGCTGGCTGGCCTTGGCGGCGCGCATGCCCAGCGTTCAGCTTCTGGTCGCGCTGGAGATCGCCGCTTTCGCGGCCTGGATGACGGTCCTGGCCGAAATGCCGCTGAGCGCGGCCTTCCCGCTGTCAGCGGTCAGCTATGTGCTGATCATCGCCGCCAGCGCGGTCGTGTTCCATGAACCCATCAGCATGCTGCAGATCGTGGGCAGTCTGGCGATCCTGCTCGGCGTGCTTCTGATCGGGCGAGGGGCCAAGACGGTTGAGCGGGCGGCGGCGGGAAGGGACGCATGACCTCCATCGCCCTGAAAACCCTGTTGTTCGACTGGCGCCGCTTTGCCCCAGCGGCCGTGGCTGTCGGCTTTTCCGGTCTTCTGGTTTTGCTCCAGGCCGGACTGATCCTGGGCGTGTTCTCCCTGGCCAGTGTCTATGTCACCAAGTCTTCCGCCGACCTGTGGGTCGGCTTTCCCGGCGTTCAGAGCATTGACCTTGGCCATCCGATTGGGGGCCTGACCGAGCTCATCCTGCGCGCCGATCCCCGCGTGGCCCAGGTCGAGCCGTTCTATTGGGGTTCGGGCGAATGGCGCACCCGCCATCTCGGCATGGTCAATGTCTATATCGTGGGCGTCGACACCAGGCCCGACGCCATGGTCCTTGCCGATGCGCTGCCGGCCGATCTGCGCGTCGCCCTGGCCGAACCGGACGCCGTGCTCATCGACAAGGCTGATTTGGACAAGCTGGAAACGGCGATAGGCGGTTTGGCGCAGATCAACGGCCGCCGGGTGCGGGTCGTCGGCGTAACCACAGGTCTGCGCGCTCTTGGGGGTGTCAATGTCATCACATCGCCCGGCACCGCCCGTCGGCTCGATCCCGCGATCGGCGGCGGAGATGGCGCGGCCTATTTCACGGCGCGCCTGAAAGATCCCTCTAAGGCCAGCGTTGCGGTCGGCGACCTGAAGGCGATTGGCAAGCTGCGCGGATTTGAGCCGATGACCCGTCAGGCCTTCGCCAACCGCAGCGTCCGCTACTGGTTGGCCGAATCCGGGGCCGGGGTGGCCTTCGTATTCGGTAGCGCCGTGGCCATCCTGGTGGCGGTCATCGTCACTAGCCAAACCCTGACGGCGGCGGTCGCCGCCTCGCTTAAGGACTATGCCGCCTTAAGGGCGCTGGGCTTCACGGTCGGCGCCCTGAGGGCCATTGTCCTGGCTCAGACAGCCTGGATCGCCGCCGCCGGCGTGGTGCTGGCCGGTGTCCTGACCGGTCTTCTTGTCGCCCTGGCTCGCCTTAAGGCGACGCCGCTGGTTCTGACCCCGATCATGGCCGTCTTGGCCATGGGCTTGGTGGTCGCCGTCGCGCTTGGCTCCGGCTTGTGGGCGCTGCGCCGCGTGGCGCAGGCCGATCCAGCCGCCTTGCTCCTATGAGGTTGCCGATGATGCTCAAGCCCGCATGGCGAGCTCGCC
>JAHINZ010000319.1 GCA_018895795.1 Alphaproteobacteria bacterium | reverse complement strand
AGACTGGAAAGCCGCCAAAGGTCGTCCTGGTGGCCCTGATGCGAAAGCTCATCACCATCCTCAACGCCATGCTCCGCGATAACGCATCCTGGCGCGCCGCTACCGCATAGCTTCAAGACAGTTGCTCACCCTCCCACCGCTGCGCGGCGGGCCCCTCCCTCTCCCTTTGGAAGAGGGATTCAGTCAGGCGTCCAGCCTCGCGCCGCGCTGGAGGACCGGCCACAAAACTATTTACAGTTGCACAAGATCGCGCATGATCTGCCTGCGGGCGTGCTGGTGCAGCGCTCGCCCAATGAGGCCGTTCGACCATGCCGCACAAATATACCGCTTGGGGATTTTACAACGACCCCGCTGATCCGAGGCTGGTTGTTCCGAAGCTCAATCCAGCACTTGGATGGACCGTTAATGTGGCTCACCCTTCTTCACGCCGCGCGCTGGTTGTGATGGCCATCGTCCTAGTTGGCGGCATTGCGGGATCGGTTTTTCTGCGCTGAGAACCGCCTCTGAGCCAAGTGGGCTTGGGCCGTTTTCCAACCCAAGCTGCCCATCAAAACATCCGCTAGCGAATGCCCCGGCGCCCCCGCCCCCTAGATCGGCATCCGCATGATTTCCTGATACGCCGAAATCACCTGGTCGCGCACGGCCATCACCGTCTCGAGGCTGGCCTCGGCCGAGGAGATGGCGGTGACCACGTCGACCAGGTCGGCCTTGCCGGCCACCTGCTGGGCGACCTTGGTTTCGGCGGTCTTGGAGGCCTGGGTGACGTCGGTCATGGTCGACTTCAGCAGGTCGCCGAAATTGATCCCGCCCTTGGCGGTTTCACCGCCGCCGATCGAGCCGATATTGCCGATCGACATGGCCCCTTGCGAGGCATAGGCCTTGGCGGCGGCGAGCGCGGTGATCATCGGTCAGCCCCTATTTGCGCAGCAGGTCGAGGGTGCGCGATTCCATGGCGCGCGCCGTCTCGATGACATTGAGATTGGCCTCGTAGGCGCGTTGCGCCTCCTTCATGTCCAGGGCCTCGACCAGCGAATTGACGTTGGGCATCTTGACATAGCCCTTGGCGTCGGCGGCCGGGTTGCCCGGATCATATTCGGTCTTGAAGTCGCTCTGGTCGGGATCGACGCGCAGCATCTGCACGCCCTCGGCGCCCTGCACCGGAGTGGGCTGGAACACCGGCACCTGCCGGCGATACGGGTCGCCGCCGGGCGTGCGCGCCGTAGAATTGGCGTTGGCGATGTTTTCGGCGATGACCCGCATGCGCCCTTGCTGGGCGCGCAGGGCCGAGGCCGCCACGGCCATGGTCGCCATCGGGTTGGATCTGATCTCGGGCATGGCCTAGCTCCTCAACCGTTGACCTTGCGCGACGCCATGCGCAGCAGGGACAGGGATTTCTGGTAGAAGCCGACGGCGGCGTCATAGTTCATGCGCGCGTCGGTCATCTTGAGCATCTGGTCCTCGAGGGTCACGGCGTTGCCGTCGAGGGTGGTTTCCGAATCGGCCCCGGCCGTCGCCCGCCAGGCGCTGGCGCCGCTGGACGGCCCCATGTGGCCGGTCGAGGTGGCCATCATCTGCACGCCATTGGTCGGGGCGACCCGACCGCCGCGATAGGGCTCGCCCGCCCCCTGGTTGGCCATCGAGGCCTGAAAGCTGTAGGGCTTCAGGTCGCGCGGCTGGTAGCCGGGCGTGTCGGCGTTGGCCACGTTCTGAGCGATGACCTTCTGCCGCTGGGACAGATAGCCGAGCCGGCTCTTGAGCATGCCGAAAAGGGGGATGTCGTCGGGACCCATGGCGATCATGGTGAAGAAACAGGGTTAATCGGCCATTAAGGAGCGTCAGGCACACCAGTGTCGGCGCGCCGTTTCGCCTGCGCCATCTTGTCTCGCTGAACTGGTCGATCCGGGCGTCATGGACATCGTTGAATTCATCCGCGCCATCGCCGCCCTGGCCGTTACGCTGGGCCTGATCGGTCTGGCGGCCTACGCCCTGCGCCGCTTTGGCCCCGACGCCTTCGCAAGACTGGTGACGTCCCGTCAGATCCGCCGCCTGAAGGTGGTGGAGAGCCTGGCCCTGGATCCGACCCGACGGCTGGTGATCTTCAGCCTGGACGGCGAGGAGCGCCTGATGCTGCTGGGCGAGGGCAAGCTGCTGGACTGGGGCCCCAAGCCTTCGGCCCCGGTCCCCGCCCCGTCCGGCCAATGGCCGCCAAAGTCCGTTCGCCCCGCCCCGGAGCCCGTGGTCTGATGATCCGCGATCTGTTCAAGACCCTCACCGGCGCCCGTCCCGAGGACCTGCGCCGGGCCGCCGCGATCTCGGTGCTGGCGGCCCTGGCCACCGTGGTGCTGCCCAACGTGGCCCTGGCCCAGTCGGCGATCAATGTGAACCTGGGCACCGGCGCCGGCCTGTCCGAGCGCGTCGTCCAGATGGTCGGCCTGCTGACCGTGCTGTCGCTGGCCCCGTCGATCGTGATCATGACCACCTCGTTCGTGCGCATCGTGGTGGTGCTGGGCCTGCTGCGCACCGCCATCGGCATCCAGCAGAGCCCGCCCAACCCGGTGATCATCAGCCTGGCCCTGTTCCTGACCGCCATCGT
>JAHINZ010000318.1 GCA_018895795.1 Alphaproteobacteria bacterium | reverse complement strand
TCAAGCTGCTGAAGTTCGCGGTTTCGTAGAACCCACCACTTGCCCCCACCGGGCCGCTGCGCGGCCGTCCGCCCCCGGGAGGGGGCGGATGATCTCATCTTCCCCCTCCGGGGGAAGACGATCGCCCCCGGGTCGCGCGAAGAGCGCGCCCGAGGACAGGCTCCGCGATCCGTAGGGGGCAAGTCCCCCCAACCCGAAAGACCCCCCCATGCCCCAATCCCTGACCCTGGCCGAGGCCAAGGGTTTCCTGCGCGTGGGCGATGCCTCGGAGGACGCCGCGATCAGCCTGCTGATCGACGCCGCCGAGACCCGCGTCGCCGCCGCCACTGCTGTGGCCCTCAGCCCGGCCAGCCCCGCGCCATTGCGCCTGGCCGTCCTGGTGCTGGTCGCCCACGCCTACGCCCATCGCGACACCGGCGAGCCGTCCCTGGCCCTGGTCGAGCCGTGGTTGACCCCCTATCGAAAGGCTCGCCTGTGACCGATCAAGTCCTCGCCGACGGCCTGGTCGCCGCCCTCAAGGCCGCGCCCGCCGTGACCGCCCTGCTGAGCCAGCGGATCTATGCCCGCGCGCCCCGGGTTCCCACCTATCCCTGCCTCGCCGTCAGCCGCATGGAGAGCCGCGTCCTCGAGGGCGAGACCCTGGAGCACGTCGTCACCCTGACCGCTGTCTCGCGGTTCGGCGGGCCCGAGGAGGCGCGGGCGGTGGTCGCCGCCGTCCGCGCCGCCCTGCACGACGCCCGCCCGGCCATTCCGGGTCGAAGGCTGGTCAATCTGCGCGTCGCCTATGCCGACGTGTTCCGCGCCGCCGACGGCGAAACCACCCTGGGCCTGCTGCGCCTGCGGGCGGTCAGCGAGGCGGTTTAGCGAACCGATCACTGGCCCCCTACGGACCGCGGAGCCTGTCCTCGGGCGCGCTCTTCGCGCGACCCGGGGGCGGTCGTCTTCCCCCGGAGGGGGAAGATGAAAGCCGTCACCTCATCTTCCCCCTCCGGGGGAGGAGCGCGAAGCGCGGAGGGGGCAAGTCCACCGACATCAACACGGAGATCCCCCCATGGCCGCTCAAGCCGGCAAGGACATCCTCTTGAAGATCAGCGACGGAGCGCCGACCCCGGCCTTCGTCAGCGTCGCGGGCCTGCGGGCCCGGACCATCAGCCTCAACGCCAAGACCATCGACGCCACCGACGGCGACAGCGCGGGCCGCTGGCGCGAGCTGCTGGCCGGGGCGGGGGTGCGCTCGTGCGCGGTGTCGGGCTCGGGCGTGTTCCGCGACGCGGCCTCCGACGCCCAGGTGCGCCAGAGCTTCTTTGACCAGTCGGCCCGCGTCTGGCGGCTGGTGATCCCTGATTTCGGCCAGCTGGAAGGCCCGTTCCTGGTCGCGGCCCTCGACTATGCCGGCGACCACGACGGCGAGGCGGCCTTCGCGCTGAGCCTGGCCTCGGCCGGGGTGGTGACGTTTACCGCGATCTAGATCGGCCAGCACTGGCCCCCTCCGCGCTCCATCTTCCCCCTCCGGGGGAAGACGACCGCGAAGCGGTCCGTAGGGGGCAAGTCCTTCAAAGGAAATCAAAAATGCCACCCCCCAATCCCGCCCGCGGCGAAGTCGTGGTCACCCTGGCCGGAAACCCGCGCCGTCTGTGCCTGACCCTGGGCGCCCTGGCCCGGATCGAGGGCGCTTTGAACCTGGCCGATTGGCGCGACCTGCCGGCCCGGATGGAGACCCTGTCGGCCCGCGAGCTGCTGGCCGTGCTGGCCGCCCTGCTGGACGGCGGCGGCGAGCCGGCCGAGGTCGGACCCGTCACGATCCCCGAGGCTGTCGCCGCCGTGGCCGCCGCCCTGGCCGCCTCGGCATGAGCGGCTGGGACGCGGCGCTACGGCTGGCGGTCCGGCTGTCGGTTCCGCCCGAGGCGTTCTGGCGGCTGTCCCTGCGCGAGTGGCGGGCCCTGACCGCGACGCCGGCCGCGCCGAGCCTGGGCCGCCCGGCCCTGAACGCCTTGATCGCCCGCTTTCCCGATGAGGAGACCCGTCCATGAACAGTTTCGAGCCCGACGGCCTGTCGGGCGTTCCGGCCAAGGCGGCGCAGGCCGCGGCCGCGTTGGAGTCCCTGAAGGCCCCGGCCGAAAAGGCGGCGCGGTCGATCGACGAGGCCTTCGCCCGGGCCGGGTCCAGCCTGGCCAAGTCCCTGGCCCGCGCCGCCGCCGACGGCGAGATCTCGCTGGCCGAGCTGGCGCGGGCGGTGATCGGCGCGGCCGGGGCGGCCCTGAAGGGCGGCGGCCTGGCCGATGCGGTGAGCGGCGCGGTGTCGGGGGTGTTTTCCGGCGCGCGGGCCGACGGCGGCCCGGTCGGCGGCGACGGGGCCTATCTGGTCGGCGAGCGCGGCCCGGAGGTGTTTCGCCCGGCCTCGGCCGGGTCGGTCGAGCCGCTGGGAAGCGGCGGCGTCTCGGTGACGGTCAATGTCTCGGGCGGCGACGCGGCGGGCCTGGCGCGGTCCGACGCCCAGCTGGCCCAGGCCCTGGCCCGGGCGGTGAGTTTGGGGGCGCGGGGGCTTTAGCTTGCGCACTGGCCCCCTCCGCGCCTTCGGCGCTCCTCCCCCGGAGGGGGAAGATGACTCCGTCTTCCCCCTCCGGGGGAGGACGACCGCGAAGCGGTCAGGAGGGGGCGAGTGGCTAGATCGCCAGCGAACCGGTCGGCGCGGCGCCGTACTTGTTGGCGCCGGGCTGGCCCAGGCTGAACCCGACCCACAGGGTGAAGGCCAGCCACACCGCGAAGGCGATGAACAGCGAGATGAAGAACCCGCCCAGGGCGGACAGGGCCGCCAGGTCGGGCTCGCCGTGGGTCAGGCTGGCGATGGCCGCCGTGACGCCGATCGAGACCGCCGCGCCGAACACCAGCACCGGACCAAACACCCAGGGCAGAACCTGCCACCAGCCGGTCTGACCCATGTCGTGCAAGCGCTTGGTGTGGATGCACACCGAGCCGTAGATCGAGGCCAGCGACAGCATCCAGCCCAGCACCGGCACCCACCCCGCCACCACGTTGGCGCCCAGCAGGCACAGCCAGCCGATCCAGAACGCCTGCCGGCCGATACGGCCTTCCGGTGAAAAGAACAGGGTCTTCCAGTCCATGTCGGTCTCCAATTCGTAGCCCATACCTAGGGACTGACCCGCGGCAAGCGAAGTGAAAACCGGGTCATGACGCAGACTTAATCGCGGGCGGCGATTGATCTTGCCGCCACTCGCCCCCTCTGCGCTTCGCGCTCCTCCCCCGGAGGGGGAAGACGAAATCATCCGCCCCCGCCGGGGGCGGACGACCGCGAAGCGGTCAGGAGGGGGCCCGCGGCCTTTCCAAATCAATCCAACTTCCAAGGAGCGCCCCGATGAGCGCCTTTCATGACCTCCGTTTGCCCGCGCGGCTGGCGTTCGGCTGCACCGGCGGCGTCGAGCGGCGCACCGAGGTGGTGACCCTGGCCTCGGGCCACGAGCGCCGCGCCAGTCCCTGGGCCCAGGGCCGCCGCCGCTATCTGATCGCCACCGCCGTGCGACCGCTGGACGACGCCGCCGCCCTGGTGGCGTTTTTCGAGGCCCGGCGCGGGCGACTGTTCGGCTTCCGGTTCCGTGATCCGGCCGATTTCAAGTCGTGCCCGCCCTCGGCCCAGCCGGCGGCCGGCGATCAGGCGATCGGGACCGGCGACGGCGCGCGCAGGACCTTCCCCCTGGCCAAGGCCTACGGAACCGGGGCCGAGGCGGTCAGCCGGCCCATCGAAAAGCCGGTGGCCGGGACGGTGAAGGTCGCCGTGGCCGGGGTCGTGCTGGCCGGGGCCGCGTTCAGTGTCGATGCCGCCACGGGCCTGGTCACCCTGGCCACCGCCCCGGCGGTCGGCGCGGCGATCACCGCCGGTTTCGAGTTCGACACCCCGGTCCGGTTCGACATCGACCGGCTGGACCTGACCCTGGAGGGCTTTTCCGCCGCGCGGATCGTGGCCTGTCCGCTGGTCGAGGTGCGGGCCTGATGCGCGCGATCCCTGCGGACCTCGCCGCCCGGCTCGACGGCGGGGTCGCCGGCCTCTGCTGCGCCTGGATCCTGACCCGGGCCGACGGCCCGGTGCTGGGCTTCACCGACCATGATCGCGACCTGGTGGTCAACGGCGTGATCTGCCGGGCCGCCACCGGCTGGAGCGCCGGAGCCCACGAGACCGCCGCCGGCTTCGCCCCCGGCCTGGCCGCCGCCCTCGGGGCGCTGGACGACAGCGCGGTGACCGAGGCTGACCTGGAGGCCGGGCTGTATGACGGCGCGTCGGTGACCTGTCTGCGCGTCGACTGGAGCCAACCGGCGCTGGTGGTGCGCCTGTGGACCGCTCGCATCGCCCGGCTCCGCCGGGAGGGCCAAGCCTTCACCGCCGAGCTGGAAGGACCGCTGGCCGATCTGGAGCGGATGGCGGGGCGGACCTTCGGCCGGCTGTGCGACGCCGTGTTCGGCGACGCTCGCTGCGGGGTCTCGGCCGCGCCCGGCGTTTCCTGTGACAAGCGCTGGACGACGTGTGTCGGCGCCTTCGCCAACGGCGTCAACTTCCGCGGCTTTCCCACCACGCCGGGTGAGGACTTTCTGACGCTGTACCCGTCCGAGGGCGAGCGTCATGACGGGGGGAAGCGGTGAGGGGCGTGACTGTTCCTTTTCCTTGTCATCCCGGCCGCAGCGAAGCGGAGCGCCGGGACCCAGGGGCCAAGGCAATGCGGTTGCCCCTGGGTCCCGGACAGCCTCTGCGAGGCTTCCGGGATGACAAGATTATTGAGGCGAGGGCATTGGCCCTCGCCGAAGCCCGTCTGTGGCTGGGCACCCCCTACCGCCACCAGGCCAGCCGGCGCGGGGCGGGCTGCGACTGTCTGGGCCTGGTGCGCGGGGTCTGGCGGGCGCTGTATGGCGACGAGCCGGAGCCCGCGCCGCCCTACCGCCCCGACTGGGCCGAGCTAGGCGAACGCGAGATTCTGCTTCAGGCCCTGGGGCGCTGGCTGGTCCCGCTGGACTTGGAGGCGGCCGGGCCCGGCGACGTGCTGGTGTTCCGCATCGCGCCCGGCGCCGTGGCCAAGCACTGCGCGATCGTCTCGGGGCCAGGCCGCATGATCCACGCCTATTGGGGCCGCGCCTGCGTCGAAAGCTGGCTGGGACCCTGGTGGCGGACACGGCTGGCGGCGGCGTTCCGGTTTCCCTGTCGCGCGCCCTCTCCCCTTGCGGGAGAGGGAGGGACCCGCCGCGAAGCGGTGGGAGGGTGAGCAACTGTCTTGAAGCTATGCGGTAGCGGCGCGCCAGGATGCGTTATCGCGGAGCATGGCGTTGAGGATGGTGATGAGCTTTCGCATCAGGGCCACCAGGACGACCTTTGGCGGCTTTCCAGTCT
>JAHINZ010000317.1 GCA_018895795.1 Alphaproteobacteria bacterium | reverse complement strand
GCTGGAGCGCATCGCGCTGGTCGAGGCCGTGGGAGAGCTGGGCTCGATCACCGCCGCCGCCAAGGCCCTGGGGCTTAGCTACAAGGGCGCGTGGGACGCGATCCAGGCGCTGAACAACCTGTTCGACGCGCCGCTGATCGCCGCCAGCGCCGGCGGCCGGGCGGGCGGCGTCGCGACCGTCACCCCGCGCGGCCACGCGGTGGTCAGGGCCTTCCGGGAGGTCGAGCGCGAGATCGGCGCGGCCCTGTCGCGGCTCGAGGCCGGGCTGGCCTCGGCCCCGGAACAGGGACTGGGCGAGCTGTTCTGGAGCCTGGGCCTGCGGACCAGCGCCCGCAACGCCCTGCGCGGCGTGGTGGCGCGGATCGGGGCGGGGGCGGTGACCGTCGAGGTCGCCCTGTCGTTGGGCGACGGCGTGGAGATCGTTTCGGTGATCACGCGCCGCAGCGCCGAGGCGCTGGATCTGGCCGTCGGCAAGCCGGCCGTCGCCCTGATCAAGTCCAGCTTCGTCAGCCTGGCGCGCGACGTTCCCTCCGAGTCAAACCGGCTGCCCGTGGTCGTCGTTGATCGCGAGGACGACGCGGCGGCCAGCGAGATCGGCCTCGCCCTGAGCGCCGGCAAGACCCTGATCGCCACCCTGTCGCGGCGCGAAGCCGACGCCCTGGCGCTGTCGGTCGGCGACGGCCTGTTCGCGGTCATCGACCCGTCCAACGTTCTGCTCGCCGTCGACTAAAGGCGTTCGCCGGCCCGCTTGAGCGAGTCTCGGCAGGGCGCCGTCCGGCGCTGAAGACTGGTCCTAACCCTCGGCGCCTGATCTCGCGGCAGGTTGGCCGAATGCGACCTCAACCGGCTTGCCTTCGCTTGCGGATCGCGCTTCCTTGCCGAAGGGGGTAGGGCATGACTGCACACGATGACGAGCGACGCGCCTGGTTTCGGCGCGAAATTTTGCCGCTCGAGCCCCAGCTTCTGGCCTATGCGCGCAAGTTTTGCCGCGACGGTCAGGCCGATCCGGAAGACCTGGTCCATGACGCCTTCGCCCGCGCCATCGCTTACAAGGCCTGGCGCGAGGTTCTCAATCCCGGCGCCTTCGCCGCCCGCATCGTCCGCAACGTGGCCCTGGACGCGCTGAGGCGGCGCAAGATCCTGACGATCACCGCCGTGGCCGATTTCGAGCAGCTGTCTCTGGTCGACGAGATCCCGACTCAAGAGGACGTGGCGATCGGGCGAGACGAGCTGCGGCAACTTCGGGACGCCATTCAGGAGCTTCCCCCGCAATGCCGAAGTGTTTTCACCCTGCGGAAGGTCTATAATCTTTCACCGCGGCAGATAGCGGAAAGGCTGGGACTGTCCGTCTCCACTGTAGAGAAGCATCTCGTGAAGGGATTGCGGTATTGTTCGGATAGGCTGGGTCGCGGCGAGGGCCGGGCCGGCAAGGTTGACGAAGGGCGTTCATGGGTCGCGAAGCGGGATCTCGGCGGGAAACGATAAGGCTGGAGGCCGCCCAATGGGTGGTCCAGCTGGACGCCGCCGCTTGCCGCCCCGCCGATCGCGCCGCCTTTGAAGCCTGGCGCGACCAAGGGGTTGATTACGAGGTCGCGTTCGAGCGTGAGCTCGCCGCCTGGGAGCGGCTGGACCGACTGCGGGCGCTCGCCCCGGACGTCGCCGCGCCCCGTGTCGGCCTGCTGACGCCGCCGCGCGCCGCGTCCTGGCGAACGGGCGTCTGGGCGCGCGCCGCGGCGGTGGTCGGCGCCGGCGGCATGGTCGCGGCCGGCGTGATCTCGGCCACGGCCTCCACGGCCTACGCCACGGGGATCGGCGAGCGGCGGGTCATCGTGCTCAGCGACGACAGTCGCATTCAGCTGAACACCAACAGCAAGGTGCTGGTCCGCTACCGCGGCGGCGTGCGCGAGATCCGGCTGGTGCGCGGCGAGGCCGTGTTCGAGCCGGTGCGCGCGGCGCGCCCCTTCGTCGTCCGGGCGGCCGGAAGCCGGCTTCAGGCCTCGGGCGCCGCGCTGATCGCCGTGCGCTTGCAGGACGACAGCGCCGCCATCACCGTGCGCGACGGCACGGTGGTCGTGAAGCGCGATCACGCCGCCGCTCAGACTCAATTGTCGGCCGGCGCCGAGGCGATCTATGGCCCTGTCGGCGGGCGGGTGTTGCGCGTCTCGACCGCCGAGATCGACCGGTCCCTGGCCTGGCGTCAGGGCGCCATCGCGCTGAACGGACAGACCCTCGAACAGGCCGTCGCCGAGTTCAATCGCTATAATCGCCAGCGCATCACCGTCGATGGCGCGTCGGTTTCGGGTCTTCGTCTGGCCGGCTATTTCCAGAGCACCGAACCCGAGGGTTTCGTTTCCGCTGTGACG
>JAHINZ010000316.1 GCA_018895795.1 Alphaproteobacteria bacterium | reverse complement strand
GCTGGTCACCGTCTTGGAGTTCAAGCTGACCTGCCTGGCCGGCTTTTCACTGGTCCCGTTCGCCTTCTGGAATAAGTCGAGTTTCCTGGCCGAGCGCGTGCTGGGCAACGTCATCTCCAGCGGCGTCAAGGTCATGGTCCTGGGGGTGATCGTCGGCATCGGGGCCGGCTTCTTCGACACCTTCCTATCCTCGCTCGGCTCCGATCCGGACCTTTCGGCCGCCATGACCTTGGTCCTGGGCGCTCTAACCTTGGCCGGCCTGTCGATCTTCGGCCCGGCGATCGCCTCGGGCCTGGTCTCCGGCGCGCCCCAGCTGGGCGCGGGCGCGGCCGTCGGCACGGCCGCCGGCGCGGCCATGCTCGGCGGCGGCGCTGCGATGCTCGGCGCCCGCGCGCTGGGCATGGCCGGAGCGGGCGGGCTGGCGGCGGTGCGTGCGGGGGCCTCGATGGGCGCGGGCGCCAGCGCCGCCTATCAGCTTCGCCAAGCCACGTCCGGCGCCTCGGGCATGGCGGGCGTGGCGTCGGGCCTGAGCGGTGTTGGCCGCGCGGTCGGCGGCGCGGCGATCAACGGCGCGCGCGACATGGCTGGCCGCGCCGGCGCGGCCCTGCAGGAGAGCGCCCAGAGCGGCCGCGCCGCGGCCTGGAAAGCCACGGGCGGATCAAGCCCCATGTCGGGCGGCGGCGAGGCGGCCGCTTCCGGCGCGCAGGCGTCGTCCGCATCGACACCGCCGCCCTGGGCCAAAAACCTGCGGCCCAACCATGCAGGCATGGGTCACCACGCCGCCGTTCAAACGCTCAAGGAGGGCGACCGTCCCGGCGCCCCCGCCAACCCCGATCTCAGCCAGGAGGATTGAGCCATGCGCTTTTCGCGCACGCCGCAACGCTATGGGCTAACGCCGCCGCCCGAGACGCCATACCAAGCCGCTGGCCAGCTTTGGGACCAACGCATCGGTTCTGCGCGCGTCCAGGCCCACAGCTGGCGACTGGCTTTTTTCGGCATGTTCGCGCTCAGCTGCGGACTGGCCGGCGGCAACGTCCTGCAGGCCACTCAAAGCAAGATCACCCCCTATGTCGTCGAGGTCGACCGGCTGGGTGAGGTCAGGGCTGTCGGCCCAGCCGAGCAGGACTACCAGCCTAGCGACGCGGAGATCGCCCGCGACCTTCGCCAATTCATCGTCAATGTCCGGTCCTTGTCCTCGGACGGCGTGGTCGTGCGCGAGCGTTGGAACCAGGCCTACGACTACACCACCAAGACCGGCCAGGTGTTCCTGGACACCTATGCCAGGGGCGTGCAGCCGCTTCAGGACTTTGGCCAGAAGACCGTTCTGGTTCAGCCGACCAGCGTGGTGCGAGCCACCAAGACCTCGTTCCAGGTGCGGTGGACCGAGCAGACCTTCGAGCGCGGGGCGCTGTCCAAGACCGAGCGCTGGACCGCGATCCTGACCCTGAAGCGCCAGAAGCCCAAGACCCGGGCCCAGCTCGAGCGCAATCCGCTCGGTCTCTATGTCGATGGCGTCGATTGGGCCCAGGAGGCCGACGTTACGACCGCAGCGGCGCCCGCGCCGCCTTCCTCGCCGGCCCTTGCGACGACAACCGCCGCTCCGCCGCCGTCACCGCTTCCTACCATCCCAGGAGAGCCCCAGCCATGACAGCCAAGACCATGCTTGCCGTAGCGTGCGCCTGCGCCTTGAGCGCCTGCGTCCATCCCAAGTCCCCGCCGCCCGCCATCGCCTACGACGCGGCGGCCTTCCTCCCGGCCAAGGTCGCGCCAGAGCCGCCCAAGCCCGTGGTGATCGTCGAGGTGCCCAAGCCGCTGCCTTTGCCGGGTCAGCTCCTGCCGCCGCCGACCGTGCGCTCGGAAGCGGTATCGCCGCGAAGCCGGATCGACGCGGCCAATCGCGCCGCGACCCAGGAGCCGACAACGGCGGGCTACATCAATGCGGTCCAGGTCTATCCCTGGACCGATGGGGCGCTCTACCGGCTGTACACCGCGCCCGAACGGGTCAGCGACATCGCGCTCGAACCCGGTGAGCAGTTGGTCGCCGTCTCGGCGGGCGACACCGTCCGCTGGATCATCGGCGACACCACGAGCGGGGCCGCGGAGGCGCGGCAGGTCCACCTCCTGGTCAAGCCCTTCGCCGCCGGCCTGACCACCAACATGGTGATCACCACCGATCGCCGGACCTATCATTTGGCGCTGAGCAGCACCGACGCCACGGCGATGGCGGCGGTGTCCTGGATCTATCCTCAGGATGGTCTGTTGGCGCTGAAGCGGCAGAACGCCATCGCCGAAGCCGCCGCGCCGGCTGCCGAAGGCGTCGCCGTCGAGGCGATCCGGTTCCGCTATGCCATCACCGGCGACACCCCGCCGTGGCGCCCGGTGCGCGTCTTCGACGACGGCCAGAAGGTCTATATCGAGTTTCCCGCCCGGCTCGACCAGGGCGAGGCCCCGCCGCTTTTCGTGGTCGGGCCCTTGGGCGAGAGGCAACTCGTCAACTATCGCGTCCGCGGCAACCGCTATGTGGTCGACCGCTTGTTCGCCGCCGCCGAGCTGCGGCTGGGCCAGGCGCCCCAACAAGTCGTGCGGATCAGCCGGACCGACGCGCAGGTCACGGAGCCCAGGTTATGAGCGGGGAGGGCGAAGAGGGTGCGGCCCCTGCGTCTGACGTTCAAAAGGCGCCGCCGGAGACCCTGACCTTGCGGGCCAAGCCTCGGCCGGTCGTGAAATTCCGACGCGGGGTCGTGATCGGAGCAGCCGCCGTCGGCGCGTTGGCCCTCGCGGGTTTTGGCTGGATGGCCCTGGGCTCCAAGGCTGTCCATCTGAGCAAGCCCGCCGAGGATCCTTCCGTGGAAGATCGCGCCTCGTCGCGAGACGCGGTCGCCGCCTTACCCAAGGACTACACCGCCCCCAAGCTTGGTCCGCCGTTGCCGGGCGATCTGGGTCGCGCCGTTGTCGATCAGCAGCGCCGCGACCGCGTCGAGATCCAGCCGCCGCCCAACCCGGCGATCACACCGGCCGAGCAAGCGGCCCAGGCGGAGCGACAGCGTCTGGCCGCCCAGGCGCAGGCGGCGCGAGAAGCCGGCGTCATGATCCAGGCCGTGGCGCGAGCGGGTTTGGAAACGCCGGGCTTGCCGACCAGCGTCGCCGTCGCCACACCCGCCGTGGCGGCTTCAACGGCGCCGACCGGCCAACAGGGCAAGCTCGCCTTCGTCGAGAAGGCGGGACCGGCCGACGTCTACAACGGCCATCAGCTGGAATCTCCGCGTTCGCCCTTTCAACTCATGGCCGGCAGCGTCATCGCCGCCAGCCTGATCACGGGCCTCGATTCTGACCTTCCAGGCCAAGTCATCGCCCAGGTCACCGAGCCGGTCTACGACACCGCCACCGGCGCCTACCTGCTGGTCCCGCAGGGCGCGCGGCTGATTGGCGTCTATGACAGCGTCGTCGCCTTCGGCCAGAGCCGGGCGCTGCTGGTCTGGCGCCGCCTGATCCTGCCCGACGGGTCTTCGATCCAGCTGGACAGCCTGCCGGCCACCGACGCGGGCGGCTATGCCGGCCTGGCCGACAAGGTCGATTTTCACACCTGGCAGATGCTCAAGGGCGTGGGCCTGTCGACCCTGCTCGGCGTGGGGACCGAAATCAGCTCTGGCGACAACGAGAGTGATCTTGTCCGGGCCATTCGCCAATCGACCCAGCAGAGCGCCTCCCAGGCCGGCCAGCAGGTCGTGTCCAAGCAACTCGACGTCCAGCCCACGCTCCGGGTCAGGCCCGGCTGGCCGGTTCGCGTCATCGTCCACAAGGACCTGATCCTGCGCCCTTGGCGCGGCTGAGAAAGGAATCTCCCATGAAACTCGCCAAGCTCCCAGACCGAAATCCGGTCCGCATCACCTTCGCGGCGATGCCCGATCTCAATGCCGCGCTGCAGGACTACGCCGCAGCCTACCAAGCCGCCTATGGCGAAGCGGCGTCGGTTCCCGACCTGATCCCCTTCATGCTTGAAGGCTATCTCGAAGGGGACCGGGAGTTCGCCAAGGCCCGAAAGGGGGTCGCGCAGCCAGCTTCGCCGCCTGCGGCCAAGCGGGAGGCGCGGTCATGACCAAGCTGACCATCGGGACCTTCAAACTCGCCAGGGACGGCGGTTGGGAAGGTGAGATCCGTAGCCTCCTCATGAACCTGAGGGTGCGCCTGGCGCCCAACGATGATCGACCCAACGCAAACGCGCCGGCATTTCACGTCATGACCGGCTCGGTGAGGATCGGCGAGGCCTGGGAGGGGCGCCGGGGGCCTCAGCGCTCCCGCCTGTTCTATCGCGTCAGCCTGGACGACCCGTTTCTGCCGGGGCCGCTTTCGGCGGCCCTGTTCCCCCGGGAGGATGGAGACACCGCCCAACTCGTATGGACGCGGCTGGCGACCAGAAGACCTGACGACCATTCCAACGTCGTCGTCTCTGATGAGCCTTCTGATGGAGGCCTCCAGGCTTCCGAATCAGTCGGGGCTTCCCGGGGAGCGGAAGCAGGCGGACCAGCTTGATGCCGGACGGGACCCGCCATCAGCCGCCACCGGGCCGTGAGACGGGCGCACGGCGCGGTGGCCAGTTCTCGGATGAATTGGTTCGGGACGCCCAGCGCTTGTTCGAGGCTCGAACCGGCAGGCCAGTGACGGCCAATCAGGCGCGAGTCATGCTTCATGACCTCACAGACTTCGTTCGGATATTGAGTAAAGAAGAGCGAAATTTCGCGTCGAAATAGATCTCCGGATTTCATGAATCAGCAAGCGATCTGGCCATCGATGATTGCGCTACCCTGGGAGAGTAGTGAAAGCTGCTGAATCTGGCTTCGATCGGATCCGGATTCAGAATTCATGAGAACGTCGGCGTTCATTTATTGATCTGATCGCGCGCTTTGGTAGGATTCAGCGAGTTGGCTGGGCAGAAGCGGCTTCGCTGCATGCCTCCATTGAGCCTTTCCGTACTGAAACCGAGGTGAAGGAGCGCTCGCGTGGCGAAATCATCCAGGGCTTGGCGCAAGCCGGAGCCGGCGCAGCCGACCCGGCAACGCGCCGTCGTCTATGCGCGGGTGTCCTCAAAGGAGCAGGAGCGGGAAGGGTTCTCGATTCCCAGCCAGCTGAAACTGCTGAAGGACTATGCCGACGCGAACGGCATTACGGTTGTCGGCGAGCATGTTGATGTCGAGACGGCCAAGCAGAGTGGTCGCTCGAATTTCACCGAGATGCTGAGCTTCCTTCGAAAGCACCCGACGGTTCGCATCCTCCTCGTCGAGAAAACTGACCGGCTCTACCGCAATCTCAAGGATTGGGTGACCGTCGATGAGCTCGACGTCGAAATTCACCTGGTCAAGGAGGGCGTGGTTTTGTCGAACGACTCCCGGTCGTCCGAAAAATTCATGCACGGCATCAAGGTGCTGATGGCCAAGAATTACATCGACAACCTGTCCGAGGAGACCCGCAAGGGCATGCTGGAAAAGGCCGAGCAGGGTCTGTGGCCGACGTTCGCGCCGATCGGCTATCTCAACGTCCTAGGGGTGTCGGGCAAGAAGGTGATCGAGGTTGATCCCAAACTTGCGCCCCTCGTCCAGCAGCTCTTCAGTTGGTACGCTACGGGCCAGTTTTCGCTCAAGGAGGTGGGGTCCAGGGCGCGCCGCGCGGGGCTAACCTACCGCAAGAGCGGGACGGGCGTCGGCGTCAGCACCGTGCATAAGATTCTTCGCAACAGGATCTACACCGGGACCTTCGAGTGGCTTGGCAAGACCTACGTGGGGTCTCACGAAGCGCTTGTCTCGGACGACCTTTGGTACGCCGTGCAGGACGTCCTGGACAACCGAAGCGCCTCGAAGATCAGAGGCAGTCAGTACGACTTCACGTTTACCGGCATGCTGACCTGCGGCCATTGTGGCTGCGCCCTGGTCGGTGAGCTGAAAAAGAAGAAGTACATCTATTACCACTGCACCGGTTTTAAGGGGAAATGCGGTGAGCCCTATGTCCGGGAAGAGGTCCTGGAGGAACGGTTCGCGGGCGTGCTGAGCCAACTGCGCTTCGATGACGAGGTGTTCGAGTTGTTGCAGCGCGCGCTCAAGGAGAGCCTGGGCTCAGAGACGCGGGAGCGGGCCGCGGCGGTGCAGCGGCTTCAGGCCGAGGCTGAGCGGCTTCAGAAGCGTATCGAGGCGATGTACATCGACAAGCTGGACGGCGCGATCGACGACGGCTTCTACGATCGGATGCAGGCCCAGTGGCGCGAGGAACGGGCTAGGTGCCTCAAAGACATCGAGCGCCACCACAGGGCGGACGATTCCTACATCGATAGTGGTGTCGCGCTGTTGCGATTGGCGAAGGATGCCCATCGGATTTTCGAGGCAAAGGGTCCTGATGAGAAACGGACCCTGCTGAATCTCGTACTTTCGAACTGCTCTTGGGCCAATGGCGAGCTGTCGACGAAGTTCCGACAACCCTTTGATCTGTTGAAGGAAACCAACCTTGGCCCAGATACGAAAAATCCGGCCAAAAGGCCGGATTTCTCTCAAAGCCAGAGGTGGCTCCGCGGGTAGGATTCGAACCTACGACCAGCCGGTTAACAGCCGGCTGCTCTACCACTGAGCTACCGCGGAACAGGCGCCTCAGGAAGAGGCCGGGTGATAGCCGCCTCATTGACTCGGCGCAAGCGCCTTCCGACAAAAAAACAGCCCGGCTTGTGACCGGGCTGTGGAAAGTCAGTGATGGTGGGTGTCTTAAAGGAAGACCCGCCGAAACTGCGCGTTTATGGTTAATTGAATCTTAAATTCAGGCAGGGCCAGAAGGTCGCACGCCTTCGGCGGCCCGCTTGCCGCGCGTTCGCATTGCCTTGAGGCGAGGGGCGGACCTATAAGCCTCCTCGAACGTTCAGTCCGCCCGAGGGATTCCATGAGCACCGATTTCGCCGCCGCGCGGCTGAACATGGTGGAAAGCCAGATTCGCACCGCTGATGTGACCGACCTACCGCTGCAGGATGCGCTGCGGGTGGTGGCCCGTGAAACGCTGGTGCCCGCGACCAAGGCCTTTTTGGCCTATGCCGACGCCGAGGTCGAATATGCGCCCGGACGCTGGCTGTTGCGGCCGCGCGACGTCGGCAAGCTGTTGCAATATCTCAAGCCCCGGTCGGGCGAGACAGCCTTGGCGATCGCCGCGCCCTACGCGGCGGCGGTTCTCGAGGCCATGGGCCTGACGGTCACCCGCCTCGACGGCGAGGACCTGAAGACCCCGGCCGGCGGCGGCTATGACGTGATCATCTGCGAAGGCGCCGTGACCGCGGCGCCCGCCGCGTGGGCCCAGGCCCTCGCGCTCGGCGGTCGACTGGGCGTGGTTGAGCGCAACGGCCCGGTAGGCCAGGCGACACTCTATGTGCGGACCGAGGACGGCCTCGGACGTCGAACGGTGTTTGACGCCACGCCGCCCGTTCTGGCAGGGTTTTTGGCCGAGCCGGGTTTCGCGTTCTAGCCTGGCGCGGAACCGCGGTTTTGTCGTTCTGGAAACATGGCCGCAACGTGTGCGTGAAAAAAGCTTAACTGGCGGCCAGTGGCCGTCGGCTTTACACGCGCTCATAGACGATGAGCGAGCGCGGGCTTCGCGTATCCTGGGGATAGAACTTGATGTCGAATAGCCGTCGGGCCGGATTGTTGGCCGCCGCTTGCAGCTTGGGCCTGATGGCCGGCTTCGTCTCCGCCGCTCAGGCCGAAACGCTGGCCGACGCGATCGCCCTGGCCTACCAGACCAATCCCACCCTGCAGCAGCAGCGGGCCAGTCAACGCGCCGCCGATGAGGGGGTCGTTCAGGCCAAGACGGCGTTTCGCCCGCAGGCGAGCCTCGCCGCCGATGTGAGCCAGTCCCGGAGTGATCCGTACAGCGGCGCCAGCATTGACTCCAAGGGCAGCGGCGCTTCGGTGTCGATCACCCAGTCGCTCTATACGGGCGGCAAGGCCAGCGCCAATCTGACCGCGGCCGAAGCGGATGTGCTGTCGGCGCGCGAAGGTTTGCGCAATGTCGAGCAAAGCGTCCTGATCAGCGTGATCCAGGCCTATGTCTATGTGCGCCGCGACCAGGAGCGCCTGCGGATTTCGCAGGAAAATGTCGAGGTCTTGAACCGCCAGCTCGACGAATCGAATGCCCGCTTCGAGGTGGGTGAGATCACCCGCACCGACGTGGCCCAGTCTCAGGCCCGCCGCGCCGCCGCCCAGGCCAATCTGGCCTCGGCCCAGGCCCAACTTGAAATCAGCCGGGCGGGCTATGCGGCGATCATTGGCCAGAGCCCGGCCGACCTGACCGCCGAGCCTTCGCTGGCGGCGCTGCTGCCGGCCACCGTCGATCAGGCCTTCGACGCCGCGGAGAACAACAACCCGCAGGTCGTGGCCGCGCGATTCAATGAACGCGCCGCGGCCGCGCGGGTGGCCTCGGCCAGGGCCACCGGTCGACCGACGGTCTCGGCCCGGGCGTCGCTGGGCTATGCCGCCAGTGAGATCAACGGCCGCGGCAACCAGTTCGCCGACTATAATCAGTCGGTGAATGGCGCGGTTTCGGCGTCCGTTCCGCTGTTCACCGGCGGTCTGACCGCGTCGCAGGTTCGAGCCGCCGTCGAACGCGAGAACATCGCCCATATCGGCGTGGAGGGGGCGAAGCGTAGCGCCCTGCAGGCGGTCTCCAATGCCTGGAGCACCCTGCTGGCCTCACGCTCCAGCCTGGTTTCCAATGAAGAGCAGGTCCGGGCGGCGCGCATCGCGTTCGAAGGCACCCGTCAGGAGCAGCAGGTCGGCCTGCGCACCACGCTGGACGTCCTGAACGCCCAGCAAGAACTGCGCTCGGCCGAATTGTCCCTGGTGGCGGCCCGTAGCGATGAATATGTCGCCAGCGCCAGCGTTCTGCAGGCCATGGGCGCGCTGAATGTGAGCGCTCTGGCTCCCGACGTCGCGGTCTACGACCCCAAGACCTCCTATGATCGCGTCAATCACGCGTTCGGCTGGGTGCCCTGGGAGCCGGTCGTGCAGATCATCGACACGGTCGGGGCGCCGTCCACCGCGCCCTCCTCGAAGTAGATCCGACCGCGTCGATTTCGCCCACCCTCGATCCTTGCGCTTGCTTAAGCCGCGCAAGTCTGCACCATCGGGGGTAAGCGCCCCTTAGGGTGCGCAAGGATTCGTACCTCATTTCGACGGCCCCAGCACATGTCCGACCAGAGCTCTCAAGAACCGACGATGGAGGAGATCCTCGCCTCCATCCGGCGCATCATCTCCGAAGATGACGCGCCGGCGGAGCCCGAGGCCGTGGCGGCGCCGCCCGAGCCTGAGCCCGAACCCGAGCCCGCCTATGAGGCGCCGGTCGAAGACGACGTGCTTGATCTGACCGACCCGATCGCGCCCGAGCCCGAACCGGCCCAGGAGCCGTTCGAGAGCGTGGGCGATATTGACGTCTATTCCCCCTCGACTCCCGAGCCTGAGACCAGCTACACGCCGCCGCCTTCGGCCTTCAATCGCGATGACGTGGCCGAAAATCTGGTGGGTGATCACGCCGCCGGCCTGGCCGCCAGCGCGTTTGGCAGCCTCAGCGCCGCCGTCTTGATGCCCCGCGACGGCCGCACTCTGGAAGACGTGGTCCGCGAACTGCTCAAGCCGTTGCTCAAGAGCTGGCTGGATGAAAATCTGCCGCGTATCGTCGAGGCCAAGGTGGAAGAAGAAGTCCACCGGATCGCGCGCGGCCGCGGCGTATAGATCGGGTCTCGCGGGGCTTCAGCGTCGCGCGGACCTCGAAAATTCAAGGGCGGTCGCTTTGGCGGCCGCCTTTTTCCGTTCAAATCCTCCCTGAATCCAGGTCGCCCGGTTTCGCGCGGCGGCCGCAGATGGCATACCCGCAGCGCCATGCTTGACAAGACCTTCGATCCCAAAGCCGTTGAACCCCGCCTGTACGCCGCCTGGGAGGCCTCCGGGGCCTTCAAGCCCAGCGAGGATCCGAACGCCGAGCCGTTCGTGATCGTCATCCCGCCGCCCAACGTCACCGGCTCGCTGCATATCGGCCACGCGCTGAACAACACGCTGCAGGACGTGCTGACCCGCTTCCACCGCATGCGCGGCAAGGCCGCCCTGTGGCTGCCGGGCACCGACCACGCGGGCATCGCCACCCAGATGGTGGTCGAGCGCCAGCTGGCCGCCGCCGGCAATGTCGGTCGCCGCGAGATGGGCCGCGAGGCCTTTGTCGAGAAGATCTGGGACTGGAAGGCCGAAAGCGGCGGCACGATCGTCAACCAGCTGCGCCGCCTGGGCGCCAGCTGCGACTGGTCGCGCGAGCGCTTCACCTTGGACGAGGGCCTGTCGGCCGCCGTCCGCAAGGTGTTCGTCCAGCACTACAAGCAGAACCTGCTGTATCGCGACAAGCGTCTGGTCAATTGGGATCCGCAGTTCCAGACCGCCATCTCCGACCTCGAGGTCGAGCAGAAGGAGGTCGACGGCTTCTATTGGCACTTCGCCTATCCGCTGGCCGACGGCGTCACCTATCAGCACCCTGTCGCCTTCGACGACGAGGGCAAGGCCACCGCGTTCGAGACCCGCGACTATATCGTCGTGGCCACCACCCGCCCCGAGACCATGCTGGGCGACACCGGCGTGGCCGTCCACCCGAAGGACGAGCGCTACAAGGACCTGGTGGGCAAGTCCGTGGTCCTGCCGATCGTCGGCCGTCGCATCCCGATCGTCGCCGACGACTATGCCGACCCCACCAAGGGCTCGGGCGCGGTGAAGATCACCCCGGCGCACGACTTCAACGACTTCGGCGTCGGCAAGCGGGCCGGGCTTGAAGTCATCAATATCCTGACCGTCGAGGCCAAGCTGAACGAGGCCGTCCCGGCCGACTATGTCGGCATGGACCGTTTCGTGGCGCGCAAGGCCATCGTCGCCCGCGCCGAGGAAGAGGGCTGGCTGAAGGAGATCGAGAAGACCCGGCACATGGTCCCGCACGGCGACCGGTCGGGCGTGGTCATCGAGCCCTTCCTGACCGACCAGTGGTACGTCGACGCCAAGACCCTGGCCCAGCCGGCCCTGAAGGCCGTCGAGAACGGCGATACCGTTTTCGAGCCCAGGCACTGGGAAAAGACCTATTTCGAATGGCTGCGCAACATCGAGCCCTGGTGCGTGTCGCGCCAGCTGTGGTGGGGCCACCGGATCCCGGCGTGGTTCGGCGAGGACGGTCACATCTTCGTCGAGGAGACGGAGGAAGAGGCCTATGCCGCCGCCATCCTGCACTATGGCGACGAAGCCCCGGTGCTGAAGCGCGACGAAGACGTGCTGGACACCTGGTTCAGCTCGGCCCTGTGGCCGTTCTCGACCCTCGGCTGGCCCGAAAAGACCGAGGATCTGGCCCGCTTCTACCCGACCAGCACCCTGGTCACGGGCTTTGACATCATCTTCTTCTGGGTCGCCCGGATGATGATGATGGGCATCCACTTCATGGGCGAAGTTCCGTTCAAGCAGGTGTTCATCAACGCCCTCGTCCGTGACGCGAAGGGCGCCAAGATGAGCAAGTCCAAGGGCAACGTGATGGATCCGCTGATCCTGATCGACGAGCTGGGCTGCGACGCGGTGCGCTTCACCATGACGGCGATGTCGGGCCAGGCCCGCGACATCAAGCTGTCGAAGCAACGCATCGAGGGCTATCGCAACTTCGGCACCAAGCTGTGGAACGCCTCGCGCTTCG
>JAHINZ010000315.1 GCA_018895795.1 Alphaproteobacteria bacterium | reverse complement strand
CGAACAGATCCCGCCAAAACCCCCTGATCACTAGCCCCAACCCCTTGATCCCCAAGGCCTAGCCGGGCGGCGTGTTCGTTTACACCGAGAGGGTCGGGGGTTCGATCCCCTCACCGCCCACCAAGCCCGTTCGACGAGCACGGGTCCAGACGCCGCCGCCGGAAGCGCTAAGTCTCGCCTTCCGCACGGACCATCTCTTCCAGTTGGATCGCGGCGGATCGGCTGATCTGATCGCTACGGATCGCCTCGCCAAGCGCGGCGGCGGCGCGGCGGTAGCGAGAGTCCTGGATCAGTTCAGAGATAGCGGTCGCGATCGCTTCAACGCTGGCGTTCGACGAGAGACGTAGGCCCGCGCCACGCTCGACCACGCGGGCGGCGTTGTCGTTCTGATCACGGCCCATTGGGAGACAAAGCAGGGGAACCCCCGCGATCAGGGGCCTGAGGGTCGAGCCGTGGCCGGCATGGGTTACGAACACGGCGGTTTGCCCGAGCAAGGCCTCGTGGGGCGCGCTGCGCACCACCGTGACGTTGGCGGGCGCCGGGAACTCGTCGGGATCGACGGTGGGTCCGGTGGTCACTAGCCCGCGCACGTCAAGGCCGCCCAGCGCGGCGATGACGTTGGTCATGACGGCTTCCTGCGCCTGGTAGAGGCTTGAAAACGAGACGAGCACCAAAGGCGCTTCTCCGGCCGGCGCGGCGGCGGGTTCGACCCAGGCCGGATCGGCCAGATAGGGGCCGGCATAGACGAATGGGGCGGGCAGGGCCGGGGGGGCGAAATCAAAGGCGCGGCTGGTGCCGATCAGGATCAGACTCGCGACGTCGAGTTGCCCGAAGAGATCTTCGAGCGCGGGCAGGGCCAGCGCGGTCCTGGCCGTGTTCAGGGCTGGCAGTCCGACCTGGAACAGTCCGCGGCTCATCTGGGTGACCATGGCGTGCATCGCCCGGCCTTCATCGGCGGTGGCGGGGAGCATCCCCGCGCCGAAGGGCGGAACGCCGGCCAGGGTTGGGAGCGACCAGATATTGGCGCTGAACAGCGCCAACGGAATATGACGCGCCTCGGCCGCGGCCATGACTCCCAGCAACAATTCCTGACTGACGACGGCGTCCGGCCGGAAGGTGTCGATCTCGGCGAGCGTGTCCTGGGCGTAGGCGAGGGCGGGGCCGGCCATGACCCGGTCGATCAGTCGCTGGATCATCTCAAGGGGGTTGTCGGCTTCGTGATCCTTCAGACGGTCGTCTTCGCGTCGCTTGCCCATCTGGCTCGGCGCGATCGACCAGGCGCGGAAGGGCAGCCCCAGGGCGGCGGCGTCCGCGGCGTTACAGGCGTCGCTGACGACCAGCACCTGATGTCCGCCATCCTGCAGATCGCGCGCGACCAGCAACAGGGGCTGAACGTGTCCGCCACCTTCCCAGGTGGTGAAAAGATAGCGCGGCATATGATCCCCGTTCGTCGCAGATCTTGGGCTTACGCGCTTCGGTCGGATCTTGCCAATGGCGATCAAAATGATATCAGTTTCGACACGTAATCCGGAGACCCCCGATGTCTGAAGTCCACACCATCAATCGGTCGGTCGAACGTCTTGGCGGCGGCATTGGCGGCGGACTGCCGCTCCTGTCTCTGCCTGTTCTGGCCGGCGCGGCGATCTGGGCGTTCGCGAACGCGGGTGACTACGGCGTCGGATTCAAGGTTCTAGGCGCGGCGCTGATCACCTTGGCGGCGCTCGCCAGCGGCGGCTTCTACGCGACGCAGCCGAACGAGGCCTATGTCATCACGCTGTTTGGCGGCTATATCGGCACCGATCGCAAGACGGGCCTGCGTTGGGTTCTGCCCTGGTACGGCCGCAAGAAGATCAGCCTTCGGGTTCGCAACGTCACCAGCGAAATGCTCAAGGTGAACGACAAGCGGGGCAATCCCATCGAGATCGCCGCCAATGTCGTCTGGCGGGTGGCCGATTCGGCCCAGGCCCTGTTCGATGTCGATGATTACGCCGCCTTCGTGAACATCCAGATCGAGACGGGGCTCCGCGAAGTCGCCTCGCACTATGCCTATGATCATGCCGAAGAGGGCGAACCGACACTGCGCGCCGACGCGGATGTCGTCGGGGCCAGGCTGCAGGGCGATCTGCAGACCCGCATCGCCGTGGCGGGCGTGGCGATTGACGAGGCCCATCTGATGCACCTGGCCTATGCGCCCGAGATCGCGGGCTCGATGTTGAAGCGACAGCAGGCCGAGGCGGTCCTTGCGGCGCGACGCACCATCGTGGCCGGCGCCGTCGGCATGGTCGAAAACGCCCTCAAGCAACTGAGTGATCGCGGGGTGGTCACGCTCGACGACGAGCGCAAGGCGGCCATGGTGTCCAATCTTCTTGTCGTTCTTTGCGCGGACCGCGAGGCGCAACCGGTGATCAACGCCGGCACCTTGCACGGATAGATCATGGCGAGTTATCCAGACGAGGGCGGGAAGGGCGGTCGGCGAGCTTTTTTGATGCGGATCAACCCAGAGGTGTTGAACGCGGTCGAACATGTGGCCGCGGCAGAGTTGCGAAGCGTCAACGCCCAGGTTGAAATGCTCTTAAGGGAGGCGCTCAATCGCCGTGGCGTCGGCGTGAAGCCGCCGCGCGGCGACGGGGAACCGTAGCTGTCGCGAAAGCTTTATCGTTCCGAGGCCGAATAGCGCGGTTAATGTGATGAGGATTCGGAGTGACGGATTTCAGATCGGAGCGCTCGCCCGGCTTCCACGGCTTCGCCAAAGGTGACGCACCGTCGTCGGACGAACTTGTCCGATTGGTCGACACAACCATGCTCTACGCCCCCCGGAGCGGCGGCGTTCGGCGATACCTCAATTCGAAACGCACCTGGTTGGCCGAGAATCGCCCCGGCGTGCACCACACGCTTGTCGTTCCCGGCGCGCGTGACGCCCATGACGGGCGAGGGCGGGTGTCGATCTACGCCGCGCCGCTGCCCTTCGGCGACGGCTACCGCTGGCCCGTCGTCAAGCAAGCCTGGATGGAGCGCCTGATCCGTCAAAGGCCTAATATCATCGAGGCGGGCGATCCCTACACGCCTGGCTTGGCGGCCTTGCGGGCGGGCGACGCCCTGGGTATCCCCGTGGTCGGGTTCTGCCACACCGATCTGGGCGCCCTGGCGGCGCTACATATCGGCGAATGGGCTGAAAAGCCGGTTCAGAGACGCTGGGCGGCGATCTACAGCCAGTTTGATCAAGCCGTCGCTCCGAGCCGCTTTATCGCCGGTCGCCTGATCGAGGCGGGCGTCCCGAACGCCATTGGTCTGCCCTTGGGCGTGGATGTCGACATCTTCAATCCAGAGCGCGGCGATCCAGCGGGATTGCGCGCCGCACTGGGCCTCACGGCGCGTCACCGCATTCTGGTGTTCGCCGGCCGACCAGCCCGGGAGAAGCGACTGGATGTCCTGGTGGAGGCCGTCGAGCGACTGGGTGATCCGTATGTCCTGTTGTTGGTCGGAGCCGGAAACGGCGCGCCGGTCAGCGATCGGGTGATCTGCATGGACTATCAGCGCGACCCGCAGGCGCTGGCGGCGATCCTGGCGGGATGCGACGCCTTTGTTCACGCCAATGACAATGAACCGTTCGGCCTCGTCGTCCTGGAGGCCATGGCCTGTGGCCTGCCGGTGATTGGGGTCGCATCCGGCGGGGTGGCGGAGTCCGTCGATGGCACGGTAGGCGAACTCGCCATGGCGTCGGAGGCCGGCGCCTTGGCCGACGCCATCGAATCGGTCTTCGAACGTGGCGCCGCTGATCTGGGACTGGCGGCTCGGCGACGCGCCGTGGAGCGGCATGACTGGGACACGGTCTTTCAGACTCTGTGCCAGATCTATGGCGGACTGACGGGCGCGCCCGGCTTTACGACCGATATCATCGGCGCGGACGGGCCGTTACGCCACTAGCTAGGCCGCCAGCCCTATCCGCCCCCTGACATCGGCCAGGATCTCGTAGCTGCGGACACGGGCGGCGTGGTCGTGGATCTGCGATGCGGCCATCAGTTCATCGGCGCCCGTCAAGGCGAGAACCGCCTCGATCTTGGTCCGCACGGTTAGCGGCGAGCCCACCGCCGAATAGCGGAAGGTATGGTCGAGACCCGCCAGCTCGGCCGCGGACGCGATCTGTGTGATGTCATCCACGGGGGGCGGCAAAAGGCCCGGGCGACCTCGGCGAAGGGCCAGGAACTGCTGTTGGGTGGAGGATGACAGGCGCTTGGCCTGCTCGTCTGATTCCGCCGCGCAAACCCCGATGCAGACCATCACATAGGGCGCGGGCAGGGCGTCTGACGGCTGGAAATGCCGGCGGTATAGCGTCAGGGCGTCCATCAGCTGATCGGGCGCGAAATGGGCGGCGAAGGCGAAAGGCAGGCCGAGGGCCGCGGCGAGCTGGGCGCTATAGGTGCTTGAGCCCAGCAACCACAGCGGCACGTCCTGACCCTCGCCAGGAACAGCGCGAACGGCTTGGTCCGGCGTCGCGGGTTGGAACCAGGCCTGTAGCTCGACCACATCCTGAGCGAACGAATCAACCGCGCCCAAGTAGCGCCGAAGGGCCCTCATGGTGGCCTGATCCGTGCCGGGTGCGCGGCCCAGGCCCAAATCGATTCGCCCGGGATAGAGCGCGGCGAGCGTGCCGAAGGCCTCCGCGACCATCAGCGGCGCATGGTTGGGCAGCATGATCCCACCCGACCCGACCCGAATCGTCGACGTGCCGCCGGCGACATACCCGATGGCGACGGCCGTCGCGGCGCTGGCGATTCCCGGCATGTTGTGATGCTCGGCCAGCCAGTAGCGATGAAATCCGAGCTTCTCGGCGTGCCTGGCCAGATCAAGGCTGTTGCGAAGCGCGTCCGTCACCGAGGATCCCATGGGGACAGGCGCGAGATCGAGAACGGAAAATACAGGTGCGGAGGGAATGGCCATAACCGCTACATCGTGCCGCAGCGTTGCAAGCTCAAGGCTTCAAGGTCACTTGCCGCTCCGGAACGGCGATAATCGACGCAATCACTAGAATTATGGAGAAAAGCGCCGAACGGTGGCGCGAATGACGGGACTTGAACCCGCGACCTCCGGCGTGACAGGCCGGCGCTCTAACCAACTGAGCTACATCCGCGTCGAGCGCCAGGGCGCGACAATCGTTCGTATCCGCGTACAAGGAGGGAAGCAGGACCACCAAAGGAGGGTGGCGCGAATGACGGGACTTGAACCCGCGACCTCCGGCGTGACAGGCCGGCGCTCTAACCAACTGAGCTACATCCGCATTAGGTCTTCGCCGAAGCGAAAGTGCGACCCGCCCTTCGGCGAGGCGCGTCTGATATGTCGGGCGCGGACTCGTGTCAATGTCCATGTCGTTGAAGCTGTGGATGAGCTCCAGTTGCGACCGTTTCTCAATGTGTCGCAGGCGTTTGAAGCGTCGACGGGCATGGGCTACAACCCGCACGATTCAAGCCAAGGGCTGTCATGAACGCCTTCCTTCTCCAGTATCTGCCGATCGTTATCTTTCTAGGGATCGCGACCGTTATCGGCGTCGCCTTTCTCGCCGCCGCCGCGGTGCTAGCGCCCAAGGCGCCGGACCCGGAAAAGCTGTCAGCCTACGAATGCGGCTTCAATGCCTTCGATGATGCGCGCATGAAGTTCGATGTCCGGTTTTACCTGGTCTCGATCCTCTTCATCATTTTCGACCTTGAAGTGGCGTTCCTGTTTCCCTGGGCTGTCAGCCTGATGAAACTGCCCCACGAGGCCGCGGCCTTCGCCTTCTGGTCGATGATGACCTTCCTGGGCGTCCTGACCGTCGGCTTCATCTATGAATGGAAGAAGGGCGCCCTCGAATGGGAGTGATCGTTCCCGCCAATAGTTCGCCCCTCGTACCCGCCGGCGCCGCCGGCCGGTCGACGGTGCAGGGCTATGACCCCAAACTGCATGATCCGTTCTTCGACGGCATCTCGGGTCAACTGGCCGACAAGGGCTTCATCACGGCCGCCGCCGACGACCTGATTACCTGGGCCCGCACCGGCTCGCTGATGTGGATGACGTTTGGCCTGGCCTGCTGCGCCGTGGAAATGATGCAGGCCTCGATGCCGCGTTATGACTTGGAGCGCTACGGCTTCGCGCCCCGCGCCAGTCCGCGTCAGAGCGACGTTATGATTGTCGCCGGCACCCTGACCAACAAGATGGCTCCGGCCCTGCGCAAGGTCTATGACCAGATGCCGGAGCCGCGCTACGTCATCTCGATGGGCAGCTGCGCCAATGGCGGCGGCTACTATTATTACAGCTACAGCGTCGTTCGCGGCTGCGATCGCGTGGTGCCTGTGGACATCTATGTCCCAGGCTGCCCGCCGACCGCCGAGGCCCTGGTCTATGGCGTGCTGCAGCTGCAGAAAAAGATCCGTCGCACGGGGACGATCGAGCGATGAGCGAAGCCCTCGAACTACTCGGCCAGGACATCGTGGCCCGCGGGCCCGGCGTGATGGGCCATTCGGTGGCGTTTGGCGAGCTGACCATCGTCGCGCGCTCGGGCACGGTGGTCGACACGCTGACCTTCCTGCGTGACGACGCCGCCTGCAGGTTCCACCAGCTGATCGACCTGACCGGCGTGGACTATCCGGAACGCGCGGCGCGGTTCGACGTGGTCTACCATCTGCTGTCGCTGGTGAAGAACCATCGGATCCGGCTGAAGGTCTCGACCGACGAGGATACGCCGGTCCCGACCTCGACGCCGGTCTTCCCGGTCGCCGACTGGTTCGAGCGCGAGGCGTTCGACATGTTCGGCATCTTCTTCGACGGTCATCCGGACCTGCGCCGAATCCTGACCGACTACGGCTTCCACGGCCATCCGCTGCGGAAAGACTTCCCGATGACGGGCTATGTCGAGGTTCGTTATGACGACCAGCTCAAGCGCGTCGTCTATGAACCCGTCAAGATCACCGAGTTCCGTGCGTTCGATTTCCTCTCACCCTGGGAAGGCGCGAATTACGCCCTGCCCGGCGACGAGAAGGCCGAGAAAAGAGCAGGGGATGCCTGATCATGGCTTTGCGCCGGCCGACGTTTCGTTCCGCCACCGCGTTCTTTTTGGTGACCTTTTCGACCGCCTTTCTGATGACCATCGGCATGCGGCTGACGGGGTGGTTCACACGCGCGCCCGTGATCTCGGTCGAGCAGAACAAAGGGCTGGGCGTTGCGATCATGATCGCGGTCATGACCCTCGCGATTGGAGCCGGGCTTCGGCGGATGGAAGTCGCGGAGCTGCGCAGCGCGCTGCTCGGCGCGGCGTCCGTGTTGCTGGCTCTGCCCCTGTCCCAGGCGGCGATCTCCCAGTCCTGGAGTGTCGCCACCACCATCATCACGCTGTTGGGCGCGGTCCTGCTTGTCGCGGGATTGCTTGTTTCGCTCAGCATCGAGCAGCGTAAGGAAGGCCAGCAGCCATGACCGGCCAAACCTCGCCCGCGGCGGCGACCGACTTCTTCCGCGATGAGCCCTCGGTTCCGGCCCTGCCGGAAACGCCGGTTCGCAAGTTCAACATCAATTTCGGCCCGCAACACCCGGCCGCGCACGGCGTTCTGCGCCTGGTGCTCGAGCTCGACGGCGAAGTGGTCGAACGCGTCGATCCACATATCGGCCTGCTGCACCGCGGCACCGAGAAGCTGATGGAGGCGCGCACTTACCTTCAGAATATCCCGTATTTCGACCGCCTCGACTATGTGGCGCCGATGAACCAGGAGCATGCGTTCTGCCTGGCCATCGAGAAGCTGCTGGGCGTGGACGTGCCGATCCGCGGCTCGATCATTCGCGTCCTGTACAGCGAAATCGGCCGCATCCTGAGCCACCTGCTGAACGTGACGACCCAGGCCATGGACGTCGGCGCGTTGACGCCGCCGCTGTGGGGCTTCGAAGAGCGTGAGAAGTTGATGGTGTTCTACGAGCGCGCCTGCGGCGCTCGTCTGCACTCCAACTATTTCCGGCCCGGCGGCGTCCACCAGGACCTGCCGCCCGCGCTGATCGAAGACATTGACACCTGGGCCAAGGCCTTCCCCAAGATCTGCGACGATATTGAAGGCCTGATCACCGACAACCGCATCTTCAAGCAACGCAACGTCGACATCGGCGTGGTGTCGCGCGAGCAGGCGATTGAGTGGGGCTTCTCCGGCGTGATGGTTCGTGGCTCGGGCATCGCCTGGGATCTGCGCCGTAGCCAGCCTTACGAGAACTACAACAACTTCGAGTTCGACATCCCGCTGGGCAAGAACGGCGACTGCTATGATCGCTATCTGTGCCGCATGCAGGAGATGCGCGAGTCGACCAAGATCATCCGCCAGGCCTGCGACATGCTCCGCAAGACGCCGGGCCCGGTGATGACCGAGGACAACAAGGTCAGCCCCCCGCGTCGCGCCGAGATGAAGCGCTCGATGGAAGCCCTGATCCATCACTTCAAGCTCTACACCGAGGGGTTCCGCACCCCGGCCGGCGAGGTCTATGCGTGCGTCGAAGCGCCCAAGGGCGAGTTCGGAGTGTTCGTGGTCTCCGACGGCACCAACAAGCCCTATCGCTGCAAGATTCGCGCGCCGGGTTTCCCGCACCTGGCGGCGATGGACTGGATGAACCGCGGCCACATGCTGGCCGACGTCTCGGCCATTCTGGGCTCGCTGGACATCGTGTTCGGGGAGATCGACCGTTGAGCCTGGACCTGACCGTGCAGGGCCAGCTGGACGCCTATAACGCCCAGGACGTCGATGCCCTGTGCGCCTTTTTCGCCGACGACGTCGTGGTCTCCGACCTCAATGCGACGCCGAACCTGCATGGACTTTCGGCCTATCGCGAGCGACATGTCGGCTTGTTCGCGCAGTTCCCCGAGAACCGCGCTCAGCTGCTGTCGCGCGTGAAAGTCGGAAACACCGTGATCGACCATGAGCGGGTCTTCCGCTCACCCGACGCGGCGCCTTTCGAGGTCGCCGCCATCTATACTTTCGCGGGCGACAAGATCGCCCGCGTTGATTTCGTGAAAGCCTGACGCATGTCCGTTCGTCGTCTCGCCAAGGAACAGCCCGCCAGCTTCGCCTTCTCGAAGGACAGCCAGGCCAAGGCCGACTGGTGGAAAGCCAAATATCCCGCCGAGCGCAAGCAATCGACGGTGATCCCCATGCTCTGGCTGGCCCAGAAGCAAGAGGGCTGGATTTCCGAGCCCGCCATCCAGGAGATCGCCCGGCAACTCGAGATGCCGGTGATCCGGGTTCTGGAAGTCGCGACCTTCTACGTGATGTTCCAGCTGCAGCCGGTCGGTAAGGTCGCTTTCGTCCAGTTGTGCGGCACCACCCCTTGCCAGCTGCGGGGCGCCCTGGACCTGCGCCAGGTGCTGAAGGACAAGATCGGCGAGGCCAATCACGTCTCAACCGACGGCAAGTTCAGCTGGGAAGAGGTCGAGTGCCTGGGCGCGTGCTGCAATGCGCCGATGGCCGCGATCAACGACTACTATTATGAGGACCTGACGCCGGAGAGCCTGGCGCAGATCCTGGACGACTTCGCCGCCGGCAAGTCGCCGCAACCGGGCAGCTATGAAGGCCGCAAGGCCTCCGAGCCGAAGGATTCGATCAAGACCCTGACCGATCCCAAGCTGTATGACGGCTCCCTGGCCAAGAAACTCAAGATCCCCAACCTGCCCGAAAAGCCGAAAAAGGCTCCTAAGGCGGAGCCCGCCGCCTGATGTTCGCTGACTCCGTGATCCGGAACACGCGCCTGGCCACGATGCTCGTCATCGCCGAGCTCGGCTGCGCGATGATCTGGACGCGCGCCGGGCGGGCCGGGGAGGGCGTTTCGTCATGATCGACGATAGTGACCTCAACACGCGCCGGGCGGCCTATGCCGACACCGTCCGCGGCCTCTATCGCCGTGAACGCGGTATCGGATTCGTGGCCTGCCTGATCGGCGCCGTGCTCCTGATCTGGGGCCGCACCGTCGCCGGAGCCCCGCAATGGGCCGTCATCGGCGGTCTTCTGACGATTGCCGCCGGCTGGTTGCTTTTCGCCTATGTCATCCTTCGTCGGACGCGGTATGTGCGCGTCCATCCATTCGATCCGCAAAGCTGAGTCATGGTCGGTATCCTCGAAGACAAGGACCGCATTTTCACCAACCTTTATGGGCTCCACGATTGGGGTCTTGAAGGCGCGAAGAAGCGTGGCTGCTGGAATGGCACCAAGGACATCCTGGACGCGGGTCGCGACTGGATTATCGACAACATGAAAAACTCCGGCCTGCGCGGCCGGGGCGGCGCGGGCTTCGGCACTGGCCTGAAGTGGTCGTTCATGCCCAAGGAAGTGAAGGACGGTCGTCCGCACTATCTGGTCGTCAACGCCGACGAATCCGAGCCGGGCACCTGCAAGGACCGGGAGATCATGCGTCATGATCCCCACCTGCTGATCGAGGGCTGCTTGATCGCCTCGCGGGCCATGCTGGCCCACGCCTGCTACATCTACATCCGCGGCGAATATGTCCGCGAACGTGAAGTGCTCGAAGCCGCCATCAAGCAGGCCTATGACGCCAAGCTGGTCGGCAAGAACAACATCCACGGCTGGGACTTCGAGATCTATGTCCACCACGGCGCCGGCGCCTATATCTGCGGCGAAGAGACGGCCCTGCTCGAAAGCCTGGAAGGCAAGAAGGGGCAACCGCGCCTGAAGCCGCCGTTCCCGGCCGGCGCGGGCCTCTACGGCATGCCCACCACGGTCAATAACGTCGAGAGCATCGCGGTCGCCGGCACCATCCTGCGCCGCGGGGCCGAATGGTTCGCGGGTTTCGGCCGTCCCAACAATACCGGCACCAAGCTCTTCTGCGTCAGCGGGCACGTGAACACGCCCTGCAATGTCGAAGAAGCGATGAGCATCCCGTTCCGTCAGCTGATCGAGGATCACTGCGGCGGCATTCGGGGCGGCTGGGGCAACCTGAAGGCCGTGATCCCGGGCGGCTCCTCGGTGCCGATGATCCCGGCCGAGCAGTGCGAAGACCTGCCGATGGACTTCGACGCCCTGCGCGCCCTGAAGTCGGGCCTGGGCACCGCCGCCGTGATCGTGATGGACAAGGACACCGATCTTGTCCGCGCCATCGCCCGTCTCAGCTACTTCTACAAGCATGAAAGCTGCGGCCAGTGCACGCCGTGCCGCGAAGGCACCGGCTGGATGTGGCGCGTCATGGAGCGCATGGCGACCGGCGAGGCCGATCCGAAAGAGATCGACACCCTGCTGGACGTCACGACCCAGGTCGAGGGTCACACCATCTGCGCCCTGGGCGACGCGGCCGCCTGGCCGATCCAGGGCCTGTTCCGTCACTTCCGCCACGAGGTGGAGGAGCGGATCGCTTCCTATCGTAGCGGTCGCCTGCACGTGCAGGGCGCCAAGCTGATCGCGGCGGAGTAACGATTATGGCTATCGCCAAGGTCAACGGCGTCGAAGTCGAGTTCGAGCCCGG
>JAHINZ010000314.1 GCA_018895795.1 Alphaproteobacteria bacterium | reverse complement strand
CGCCCGAGTTCATCGCCTCGGGCCCGTCCTTCGCCACCCAGAACCAGGGCGTGGTGATGCTGAAGGACCCGGCCATGAAGGTTCTGGTCGACCAGGCGCTGGACGCCCTGCGGGCCAATGGCAAGCTGGCGGCCATCTCGCAAAAATGGTTCGGCGCGGACGTGACCCGCTAGATCATGGACGCCACGCTGGACCTCTTGCGCCAGTCCGCGCCGCTGCTGCTGAAGGGCGCGGGCTACACGGTGGCGCTCAGCGTGATCGGTATGAGCCTGGGGCTGGCCCTGGGCTTTGGCCTGGCCCTGATGCGGCTGTCGCGCTCAGCCCTGCTGCGCTGGCCGGCCGGCGTCTATGTCTCGGCCTTTCGCGGCACGCCCCTGCTGGTGCAGCTGTTTTTGATCTATTACGGCCTGCCGCAGTTCGGCATCGAGCTGCCGCCGCTGCTGGCCGCCGGCCTCGGCTTTTCGCTGAACATCGCCGCCTATGCCTGCGAGATCCTGCGCAGCGCCATCGCCAATGTCGATCGAGGCCAGTGGGAGGCCGCCACCGTGCTGGGCATGAGCCGCGGCCAGGCCCTGCGGCGGGTGATCCTGCCCCAGGCCGCCCGCACCGCCGTCGCGCCGCTGTCCAACAGCTTCATCAGCCTGGTCAAGGACACCTCCCTGGCCGCCACCATCCAGGTGCCGGAACTGTTCCGCCAGACCCAGCTGATCACCGCCCGCACCTTCGAGATCTTCACGATGTATCTGGCCGCGGCGGCCATCTACTGGCTCCTCTCGACCCTGCTGGCCGCCGGCCAGGGCGTGCTGGAGCGCCGCGCCGCCGAGGGCCGCCGATGACTGCGATCACGGCCAGGGGGCTGATCAAGCGGTTCGACGGGACCACCGTGCTGAACGGCGTCGATCTGGACGTCGCCACCGGCGAGGTGGTGGCGATCATCGGTCCCAGCGGCTCGGGCAAGTCCACCCTGCTGCGCTGCCTGGCCGGGCTGGAGCTGCTGGACGGCGGCGCGCTGCGGATCGCCGGCGTCGAGGCCGCGCCCCGCGCGCCCCTGGCCCGCGCCCTGAAGGGCCGGGTCGGATTTGTCTTCCAGAGCTTCAACCTCTTTCCGCACCGCACCGCCCTGCAGAACGTCGCCGAGGGCCCGATCGTCGTGCGCGGCCAGCCCCGCGCCGCCGCCGAGGCCAAGGCCATGGCGCTGCTGGACAAGGTCGGCCTGAGCGCGCGCGCCCACGCCTATCCCAGCGAAATGTCCGGCGGCCAGCAGCAGCGCTGCGCCATCGCCCGGGCCCTGGCGATGGATCCCGAAGTGATCCTGTTCGACGAACCGACCTCGGCGCTCGACCCGGAACTGGTCGGCGAAGTGCTGGCGGTGATCCGTGAACTGGCCGTCGAAAGACGGACCATGCTGATCGTCACCCACCAAATGGACTTCGCCCGCGATGTTGCAGATCGGACGATCTTCATGGATAGCGGCGTTATCGTCGAACAGGCCCCCTCGCGCGAGCTGTTCGGAGCGCCTAAGGAGGAGCGCACGCGACGATTCCTCGGCAAGGTGGCGGCGTCCTGAGCCATAATTTGGCCCCCGGCGCTCTCCACCAAGTCGCCGCCAACGCCGTGTGCTGTTGAGGCGAGGTACTGTGAAACCCTATATCGAACTGAAAGGCGCCTCCGGCGCCGTCTATCGCTACAAGCTGGCCGAGGACGCCGATCCTCGCACGACCATCGCTGGAAACTTCGTCTACGTCGACGCAGGCGGCGTGGTGCTGTTCGCCGGCGAGGCCAATAATCTGATCGGCGCCAACGCCCGATGGCCTGAAGCCGTGACCCGTCACGGCGCGACCTATCTCTATACGCGCCTGAATGTCTCCGGGGCCTCACGGGCCGAGGAACACGGCGATCTGGTGGCGGCCCTCGATCCGGTGATGAACCGGGACGCCTAACCGGCGTCCACTTCTGGCGTCGGCTTCGCTATGGTCGAGCCGATGAGGCCAGAGATTCTCTTTCCGCTGTTCACGCCGGTCTCCACGCTGAAAGGCGTGGGGCCGCGCGTCGCGCCGCTGGTCGAGCGTCTGGCCGGCCCCCTGGTGCGCGATGTGCTGTTCACCGCGCCGCAGAGCGTCATCCGCCGCGTCGGGGCCACCGTCGACCACGCCGTCGACGGCCAGGTTCAGACCTTCATCGTCAGCATCGACGCCCACCAGCCGCCGTCGCGCCTGGGTCAGCCGTGGAAGATCCGCGCTTGGGACGAGACCGGCTTTCTGACCCTGACCTGGTTCAAGGGCCACGGCCCGCATCTGGAGCGCCAGCACCCGGTGGGGGTCCGCCGCGCCGTCAGCGGCAAGGTCGAGCGCTTCGGCTCCGAGATCCAGGTCGCTCACCCCGAATATCTGCTGCCCGAGGAACGGGCCGGCGAGATCCCCGCGTTCGAGCCGGTCTATCCGGCCACCGCCGGCCTGCCGTCGCGCACCTTTCGACGCTTTGCCCTGGAAGCCTTGAGCCGCGCCCCCGAGCTGCCCGAATGGCTGGACCCCGCCTGGCAGGGGCGAGAGCGTCTGCCCGCCTGGCGCGAGGCTTTCGCCCTGGCGCACAACCCGACCGGCGAGGCCGATGTCTCGCTGCTGTCGCCGCACCGCCGCCGGCTGGCCTATGACGAGTTGCTGGCCCACCAACTGGCCCTGGCGCAGCGCAAGGCCGCCCGTCGCGCCCAGCCCGCGCCGCGCGTCGGTCCCAGCCCCCTCGCCGAGCTGGCCGAGAAGGCCCTGCCCTTCAAGCTGACCGGCGCCCAGATCCGCGCCCTGTCGGAAGTGCGCGGCGACCTGGCCTCGGGCGAGCGCATGAGCCGACTGCTGCAGGGCGACGTCGGCTCGGGCAAGACCGTGGTGGCCATGCTGGCCGTCACCGACGCCGCCGGCGCGGGGCTGCAATCGGCCTTCATGGCCCCCACCGAGATCCTGGCCCGCCAGCACTACGAGACCCTGGCCGAGCCCCTGGCCGCCCTGGGCCTGTCGGTGATCCTGCTGACCGGACGCGACAAGGGCGCGGCCCGCGCCGCCAAGCTGGCCGGCCTGGCCAACGGCGCCCACGCCGTGGCGATCGGCACCCACGCCCTGTTCCAGGACGACGTGGCGTTCAAGACCCTGGGCCTGGCCATCATCGACGAGCAGCACCGGTTCGGCGTCAATGAGCGCCGCCGTCTGCAGGCCAAGGGCCCCCAAGGCGAAGACGGGGGCGTCCATCTGCTGGCCATGTCGGCCACCCCGATCCCGCGCACCCTGGAGCTGACGGTGTTCGGCGACCTGGACGTCTCGCGCATCGACGAGAAGCCGCCGGGCCGCACGCCGGTGGCCACCCGCGCCGTGCCCATGCCGCGTCTGCCCGAGATCATCGCCCGCCTGAAGGCCGCCGCCGCCGGCGGGGCCCAGGCCTTCTGGATCTGCCCGCTGGTCTCCGAATCCGAGAAGATCGACCTGCGCGCCGCCGAGGACCGCGCCGCCGACCTGCGCCAGATCATCGGTCCCTCGGTCGGCCTGGTGCACGGCCAGATGCCGGCGGCCGAGAAGGACGCCGTCATGCAGGCTTTCGTCGAGGGCGCCGTCTCGGTGCTGGTCGCCACCACCGTGGTCGAGGTCGGCGTCAACGTGCCCAACGCCAGCATCATGGTCATCGAACAGGCCGAGCGCTTCGGCCTGGCCCAACTGCACCAGCTGCGCGGCCGGGTCGGTCGCGGGGCGCGGGAAAGTTCGTGCGTGCTGCTGTACGACCTGCCGCTCTCCGACACCGCCCAGCAGCGGCTCGACATCCTGCGAAAGTCCGACGACGGCTTCGAGATCGCCGAGAAGGATCTGGAACTGCGCGGCGGCGGCGATCCGCTGGGCCTCAAGCAAAGCGGCTTTCCCGCCTACCGCCTGGCCGATCCGGTCGCCCATCGCGACCTGATCGCCGTGGCCGCCGATGACGCCCGCCTGATCCTGGCCCGCGATCCGGATCTGAGCTCGCCGCGCGGCCTGGCGGTGCGGACCCTGCAAGAACTGTTCGACTGGAAACCCGCCTCGCCGCTGCACGACGCGGGTTGAGATCGCCCTCTAAACGGCGGTCGCCATCTTATAGGCCTTGGGACCGCCACCGGACCTGCTAGGGTCCGTCACGCTCAAGCCAAGGTTTCAACCGCTTGCGCCTCTACCGATATGGCTTTCGCTTTGCGAGCCTCTCGGCGTCCTTGAAAGGCCTTTGATGGCCGATGATTTTCACCCCGCCCTTCCATCCGGGCCAGAACTTGCCTTCGCGCTGATCGAGTCTTCCCAGGCGGCGGCCTTGCTGCTCGACGAGACCTTCGTCGTCGTCGCCGCCAGCACCTCGTTTCTCAAGGCCTTCAAGCTTGAATTGAAGTCTGTGGTCGGCCAGGAGGTCCTTAACCTTGGCGCCGGCGAATGGGCCGTGCCGCAACTGCGCTCCCTGCTCAAGGCGACCGCCTCCGGCGCCGCGAAGATCGAGGCCTATGAGATGGACCTCAAGGTCCGGGAGGGGCCCGGTCGACGCCTGGTTCTTCACGCCCAGAAGCTGGAATACGGCCTGGCCGACGCGCCGCCGCGGCTGTTGCTGACCGTCACCGACGTGACCGCCGCGCGCGGCATGGAGATGCTCAAGGATCAGCTGTTGGAGGAAAAAGCCATCGCTTTGCAGGCGGTGCAGCATCGCGTGGCCAACAGCCTGCAGATCATCGCCAGCGTCATCCTGCAAAGCGCCCGCCAGGTGCGGTCCGAGGAAACCCGCGGGCGCCTGCGCGATGTCCATAATCGCGTGATGTCGGTCGCCGCGCTTCAGACCCAGCTGGCGACCTCACAGGTCGGCGACGTCGCGCTGCGGGCCTATTTCACCCAGCTTTGCGACAGCCTGGGCGCCTCGATGATCGCGGATCACGACAAGATCATCCTGCGGGTCGATGTCGACGACAGCGCGGTCGACGCGAACGTGTCGGTCAGCCTGGGTCTGATGGTCACCGAACTGGTGATCAATTGCCTCAAGCACGCCTTCCCACACGGTCGAAAGGGCGAGATCACGGTCGCCTATCGCCAGGACGGCGCGAACTGGCGACTGTGCGTCGGCGATAACGGCGTGGGCATGAGCTCCGGTCCCGACAGCCCCAAGGCGGGCCTGGGTACGAGCATCGTGCAGGCCTTGGCCAAGCAACTCAAGAGTGTCGTCGAGGTGGTCGACAACGCCCCGGGCGTCAAGGTTTCGATCAACCATACAGCGGCGGATCGACTGGCGCCCCCCGCCGCAGCTTGACCGGTCGGCGCGGCGGGCTAACGCCCCGCCGCGCCCTTGCGGTGACGCCACAGGTGCACGACGCCGGCCAGGACGCCGCCGACGACCAGTCCCAGCACGGACGATCCCGCCGCGAAGGCCATCCACCCCGTTGCGGCGCCGACCGTCGGCGCGGCGCTCGCCCAGCGCGAAAAGTCCTCAACCCAGACCGGGATCGGGGTCAGGTGGAAATGTTCCAGACCATGGACCAGGATGCCGCCACCCACCCACAGCATGGCGGCGGTGCCGATCACGGTCAGGGCCTCCATGGTGATCGGCATGGCCTTGACCAGACCGCGTCCGAAGGCGCGCACCGGCGCGGTCTTGCGCCGCGACAGGTTCAGGCCGATGTCGTCCATCTTCACGATCAGACCCACCACGCCGTAAACGGCGATGGTCAGCAGGATCCCGACCACGGCCAGGGCCGCGGCCTGGATCAACAGCGGCCGCTCCGCCACCGTCCCCAGGGCGATGGCCATGATCTCGCCCGACAGGAT
>JAHINZ010000313.1 GCA_018895795.1 Alphaproteobacteria bacterium | reverse complement strand
TAGATGTAGAAGCCAAAGCGCAGGGCCTCGGCCTCGACGATCGTGCGGCAGGCCTCCTGGGCGCCCAGATCGGTGCGCGGCAGGAAGATCTGGCCCACGGCGATCGGGCCGGGGCGCAGGGCGTGGCCGGTGCGCCGGACCTGGTCGGTGAAGAAGTCCTGCGGCACGGACAGCAGGATGCCGGCCCCGTCGCCGGTCTTGCCGTCGGCGTCGACCGCGCCCCGGTGCCACAGGGCCTTCAGGGCCTTGATGGCCAGTTCGACCACTTCGCGGCGCGGCTGGCCGTCGATGGCGCAGACCAGGCCGACGCCGCAGGCGTCGCGCTCGGTGGTCGGGTCATAGGCGTGACCGTCGATCAGGGCCTGGCGGTTGGCCAGATAGTGCTGGATGTCTTGGCTCATGGTCGTCACTCCGCCGCGATCAGCGCGGGCGCGCCGACCTTGGCTTGCAGATAGCGGTGCATGGCGTCGGCGGCGTCGCGGCCGTCCTTGATGGCCCAAACCACCAGGGAGGCGCCGCGCACGATGTCGCCGGCGGCGAAAACGCCGTCCAGATTGGTCATCTGGTGGCGGACATCGGCCTTGACCGTGCCCCAGCGGGTGGTCTTCAGGTCGGGCGCGGCGAACAGCTCGGGCAGGTTCTCGGGCTCGAAGCCCAGGGCCTTGATGACCAGTTGGGCCGGGCGTTCGAAATCGCCGCCCTCGATCTCTTCCGGCGACTGGCGACCCGAGGCGTCCGGCGCGCCCAGGCGCATCCGGATCGCCCGAACGCCGGAGACCCCGGTCGCCTCGCCCAGCACCGAGCGCGGGGCGGCCAGCCATTCGAAGGTGACGCCCTCTTCCTCGGCGTTGGACACTTCGCGCAGGGAGCCGGGCATGTTGGCCTTGTCCCGACGATAGAGACAGGTCACCGAGGTCGCGCCCTGGCGGACGGCGGTGCGCACGCAGTCCATGGCGGTGTCGCCGCCGCCGACCACGACCACGTCCTTGCCGGCCGCGTTCAGCTCGCCGGTCTCGTAGGCGGCGACCGCGTCGCCCAGGCCCACCCGGTTGGAGGCGATCAGATAGTCGAGGGCCGGCACCACGCCCCGGCTGCCGGCGCCTGGGGCGACCAGGTCGCGGGCGGCATAGACGCCGGTGGCGATCAGTACGGCGTCGTGTTTTTCGCGCAGGTCCGCCAGCGAGGCGTCGCGGCCGACCTCGAAGTTCATCTTGAAGATCACACCGCCGTCGGCGAGGCGCTGGGTGCGGCGTTCGACGACGTCCTTCTCGAGCTTGAAGCTGGGGATGCCGTAGATCAGCAGGCCGCCGGCCCGATCGTGGCGGTCATAGACCGTGACGTCATAGCCCTGTTCGCGCAGCATCTCGGCGGCGGCGAGACCCGCGGGGCCGGCGCCGATGATCCCGGCCGACTGGCCGCGGGCCTGGCCGGCGACTAGGGGCTTCACCCAGCCCATCTCCCAGGCCTTGTCGGTCAGGTAGCGCTCGACCGAGCCGATGGTCACGGTGCCGTGGCCCGATTGCTCGATGACGCAGTTGCCCTCGCACAGGCGGTCCTGGGGGCAGATTCTACCGCAGACCTCCGGCATCGAATTGGTCGCCTGCGACAGCTGGTAGGCTTCCTCCAGCCGGCCTTCGGCGGTCATCCGCAGCCAGTCGGGGATGTTGTTGTGCAACGGGCAGTGGGTTTGGCAGAACGGCACGCCGCATTGCGAACACCGCGAGGCCTGCTCATTGGCCTTGGCGTCGATGAAGTCGGCATAGATCTCGTGGAAGTCGCCGCTGCGAGCCTCCGCCGCCCGCTTTTCAGGCGTCTTGCGGGCCACCGTGGTGAATTTCAGCATGCGCTCGGCCATGCGACTTTCCTCGTCCCTGTTTCCGGGGAAAAACTTGCGTAGCGCGGCTCATACGGACTCTTTTTCGCAAGAAGAATGCGATGGTCTATAAAGTAGACAAATATCTGAGGTCCACTGGGGCGAACCTTGCGAAACGCTCGCAGCTCACGACCAATATAGTCCAATTTGTGGATTAACGACGTCTTTACCGTGTCGGGCGCAGGTCGGGGACAAGGTTGGAGGACCATCAATGGCCGATTGGCTGAGCGCGATTATCCTGGGTCTGATCGAAGGCCTGACAGAATTCATTCCGGTCTCGTCGACGGGTCATCTCCTGCTGGCCAAGACGGCGATGGGCCTGACCGATCCGGCCTGGGACACCTTCATCGTGCTGATCCAGCTGGGCGCGATCCTGGCGGTGGTGGCACTGTATTTTCAGCGCCTGTGGGGCGTGCTGACCGGTTTGCCGACCAAGCCGGAAGCGCGCCGGTTCGCCCTGTCGATCCTGATCGCCTTCCTGCCGGCCGTGGTGCTGGGCCTGCTGCTGCACGACTTCATCAAGGAGGTCCTGTTCGAGAGCCCCGCGGTGATCTGCTGGTCCTTGCTGATCGGCGGCGTCGCGCTTCTGGTGGTCGACCGCTGGACCCCGACGCCGCGCCACGGCGACGCCATGAACTATCCGCTGCTCACCTCGCTGGGCATCGGCGTCTTTCAATGTCTGGCGATGGTGCCGGGCGTGTCGCGCTCGGGGGCGACCATCGTCGGGGCTCTGATGCTGCGCGGCGACAAGCGTTCGGCCGCCGAGTTCAGCTTCTTCCTGGCCATCCCGACGATGGTCGGGGCCTTCGCCTACGACCTCTACAAGAACCGCGACGCCATTGACGCCAGCCAGGCCGGCCTGATCGGCATCGGGTTCGTCACCGCTTTCATCTCGGGCCTGGTGGTGATCAAGGTCATGCTCAGCTTCGTCGCCAAGCGCGGCTTCGCCCCATTCGCCTGGTGGCGGATCGCGGTGGGCGCCGTTGGCCTGGCCTTGATCTACATCCCGCACTGAGTACGGGCGCCTTCAGGGCCTCCTCCTCTCGCGGAAGAAGGTGGCCCCGGCGAAGGCCGGAGTTGGATGAGGGGTCGAAGAACGCAAAAGCCGCGCCTGGTCGTTTGACAGGGCGCGGCTTTGATATTTTTGAAAACCCCTCATCCGGCGCTGCGCGCCACCCTCTCCCACGATGGGAGAAGGGTTTGAACCTAAAGCGCGCCCGCCGGGGTCGGGGCGTACTGGCCGCCCTTGCGGTAGCGGTAGAGATAGGACGGCACGACCGCCTCGACGCTGGTCGGGACGACGCCTGCCTCGGCCAGGCCCGGCAGGCCCTGATCGGCGACATTGTCGGATTTCAGAAGCTCGACCTGGTCGCTGGTGATCGGCGGGGCGATCGGCAGGATCGCGGCCATCAGGTCGCCGACCTTGCCCAGCAGTCCGGCGATCGGCCAGGGCAGGGACAAAAGGGCGCGGGCGCGGCCGGTTTCCGTCAGGATCAGCTGCAGGATCTCGCGCATCGTATAGACGCCCGGGCCGCCCAACTCGTAGGTCAGGCCCTCGGCGGCCGGGCTGGTCACCGCCTGGGCGATCACGGCGGCGACATCGCCCACGAACACCGGCTGGAACCGCGTGTCGCCGCCGACCAGCGGCAGAGCCGGGCTGATCGCGGCCATCTGGGCGAACCTGTTGAAGAAGCCGTCCTCGGGGCCGAAGATCACTGAAGGGCGGACGATCACCGCGCCGGGGAAGACGGCGCGGACGGCGGCTTCGCCCTCGGCCTTGGTGCGAGCGTACTTGGATTCGGACCCGGCGTCGGCGCCGATGGCGCTCATCTGCACGAAACGCTGAACGCCGGCGGCCTTGGCGCGTTCGGCGACGGTCTTGGCGCCCATCACATGGACGGCCTGGAATTTCTGGCGACCTGATTCCCACAGCAGGCCGACCAGGTTCACGCAGGCTTCCGCGCCGTCGAGCGCCCGGTTGACCGAGGCGACGTTGCGGACATTGGCCTGCACGACCTCGATCTGGCCGACATCGCCCAGCATGCGCATGCGGTAGGCCAGGTGGGGTTGGCGCACCGCCACCCGCACCCTGCAGCCCGCCTTCGCCAGCGCACGCACGACCTGGCTGCCGACGAAGCCGGAGCCGCCGAACACCGTAACCAGACCTTGCATCTTCAACCCTCGTCCAAAGCTCTAGGGCCGGGGGATAGACGAGGCGGAGCCCGATCGCAAC
>JAHINZ010000312.1 GCA_018895795.1 Alphaproteobacteria bacterium | reverse complement strand
GAGGCTCACGCTAGTCGCGTTTTCGTGATGTTGCAGGTGCTCACATACTCAAATCGCGCAAGATTCGCGGAAAAACCAGGGGGCGCTCGACAGTTCAAATGTAAACAATTTGCATTTATGGGGTTTGTACCCGATTTGCGTCAGGTCTTGGCCTCGCGACCATTGCGTGAAGTCATGATTTGGTAGAGCGTGCGCGCGGCCTGTGATCGGCAAGTCTGGGTCCACCCAAATCGGGGTTTGCTCCGCGCCTTTATTGTGATTTCGGCGAGCCTCGAACACCCTCAGGAGGCGACGCGGCGGGCCAATCCGCGCTATGCAGGCAAAAAAGCCCGCAGGAGCGCCCAGCATGTCGCAAGACACCCCCCTGATTCTGACCGAAAAGCGCGGTCACATCGCCATCCTCACCCTCAATCGTCCCGACGCCATGAACGCCCTGGGCGCGCCGGGCGACGGCGATCAGGTGGCGGCCGCCTGCGAGGCGATCAATGACGATCAGGAGATCCGCTGCGTGATCCTGACCGGCGCGGGGCGAGCCTTCTCGGCCGGCGGCGACGTCAAGGCGATGAAGGCCCGCGAAGGCGCGTTCGGCGGCAGCGGCGTCAAGATCCGCGACGGCTATCGCAAGAACATCCACCGCATCGTCCGCGCCATCTATGGCCTGGAGGTTCCGTCGATCGCCGCCGTCAACGGCGCGGCCATCGGCCTGGGCTGCGACGTGGCCTGCATGACCGACATCCGCATCGGCGCCGACACCGCCAAGTTCGGCGTCACCTTCCTGAAGCTGGGCCTGATCCCCGGCGACGGCGGGGCCTGGCTGATGCCGCGCACCATCGGCATGAGCCGCGCCGCCGAGTTGCTGTTCACCGGCGATGTCATCGACGCGGCCAAGGCCGCCGAATGGGGCCTGATCAGCAAGGCCGTGCCGGCCGATACGCTGATGGACGAGGCCATGGCCCTGGCCACGCGGATCGCGGCCCAGCCGCCCCACGCCCTGCGCATGGCCAAGAGCCTGCTCAAGCACGGCACGACCGCCAGCTTCGACACCGTGATGGAGATGAGCGCCGCCGCCCAGGCCATCGCCCACCACACCGAGGACCACATGGAAGGCGTCGACGCGATCCTCGAAAAGCGCGCGCCCGTGTTCAAGGGCGCCTAGCGATGGGCAAGGAAGCGCGCGGCGTCTGGGGCCATCTGGCGGATGGGGACTGCGAGGGCAAGCTGCTGTGGGAGTTCCCCAAGCTGATCTTCCGCGGGGCCCATCGCGGCATCTATCAAGGCCACGCCCTGCGTTACATCAAGGTCGAGGGCCATGACCTGGTGCTCAATGACGGCACCCGGTTCGAGATGGAGCCGGGCCAGGCCGACAAGTGGCTGCACGCCATCCTCAACCCGCCCGGCCGTCTGGACAAGCTGGGCGTCAAGCCCGGCCAGACCGTGGTGGTCGAGGGGCTGGACGACGCCGAGTTCCTGGAGGAGCTGGCCACCCGGGCCCCGCCGGTCGAGGCCTTCGAGGACATCGACCTGCTGTTCCTGGGGGTCGAGGACCTGGCCGATTTCGATCAGCTGGAAGATCTGGTCGGCGGGCTGGGGCCCAAGGGCGCGATCTGGATCGTCGCCCAGAAGGGCAAGGGCGCGCCGCTGAAGGATGTCGAGATCCTGGCCGCCGCGCGCGGTCACGGCCTGGTCGACACCAAGGTCTGCGCCTTCTCCAAGACCCACTCGGCCCTGCGGTTCGTCAAGCGCAAGGCGGGACCGCCGGCGGCCTCCAAGCCCGTCGAGGATGACGTCGCCTTCGACGACGAGGTCTGAGGGCGGGGAGGAGGCCTGCTGAGCGGGTCGGCCAAAAACCCGGCCTTCACCCCCTCGCCAAGCTTCATCGAATGCGGCAAGAGCCGCCCATGAACCGTCTGGCCCTTCTCGCCCTTGTCGTCGCCGGCCTCTCCTGGGGGCTGGGCTTTCCGCTGGGCAAGCTGGTGCTGCGCGAGACCGACGCGGCCACGATGGTCATGCTGCGGTTCGCGGTGGCGGCGATTGTCGCCGCGCCGTTCGCCCTGCTGCGGGCCGAGGCGCGGGCGCTGTTCCGCTCGCCGGTGATCCTGCTGGCCGGGGCGCTGTATGGCGTGGCCTTCGTGGTGCAGTTCGAGGGCCTGGCCCAGGTCAGCGTCACCCTGGCCGCCCTGCTGGTCGGGGCCATGCCGGCCCTGATCGCCGTCACCGCCAGGCTGTTGGGGGAACGGGTCAGCCGGGCGTCGTGGGCGGGCGTGATCGCCGCCACCCTGGGCGCGGCCCTGATCGCCGGCAAGCCGGACGGGGCGGGCTCGCCGCTGGGCGTGGCCCTGTCTCTGGGCTCGCTGCTGATCTTCCTGGCCTGGCTGACCGTGATGCGCCGCGCGCCCAAGGTGTCGTCGCCCATGGCCATTCCGGCGGTGACGATGATCGTGGCGGCGGCGACGGTGCTGCCCATCGCCCTGTTTCACGGACCGCCGAGGCTGGATCTGAGCCCGGCGGCATGGGGAGGCGTTCTGGGGCTGGGCGTGCTGTCCACCCTGCTGGCGACCGTCGCCTGGCAATATGGCTCGGCCCGCGTCGGCGCCGCCAGCGCCGGGGTGTTCATCAATATCGAGCCGTTGATGGGGGCGGTGATCGGCGTGATGCTGTTC
>JAHINZ010000311.1 GCA_018895795.1 Alphaproteobacteria bacterium | reverse complement strand
TTGTGCTCTGGGCCGCCAACCTCGGTGGTCTCTGGCGGCGGTCGGCCCTGGAACACAGAAACGACGTGACCCCGAGGGTCGAGCGAGCAGCAGGCGGGCTGAAAGGTCCGCGGTCCAGGTGGGAGTCGCTCTCCTGCCTGCCCGTCGGAGGCGTGGACGAGGAGGCGCTAATATCGCCGAGCCGGAAGCGCTTTTGGATAACGGCTGCGCGGAGCGAACGGCTTCGTCGAAACGGTATTTATCAATCTTCTTCCGGACGTCGTCCGGACGCTCCGCGACCCTTCCCATCCCTTCAGCGAGAGATCGCGTGAGGTTGATGACACTTGCCCCCACCGGGTCGCTTCGCGACCGTCCGCCCCCGGAGGGGGCGGAGGGCCGAAGGCCCGGAGGGGGCGAGTGGCTCGGAGGACCCGAAATCGCTCTAATCCAGCCCCACCCGCTGACTGACCCGCACCCAGTCGACCTCCATCGTGGCCGGCAGGGCCGCGTCGTCGACGCCCTTGGCGTTCGCGCCCTCGGGCCAGTCGCCGCCGACGGCGAGGTTGAGGATCAGGTGGAAGGGCCGGTCGAACGGGGCCGGCGTCGCCGCCCCGGCGGCGGGCTTCCAGTCCTCGGCCCGGGCCTGGAAATAGGCTCGACCGTCAACGGACCACACGATCTGGCCCGGCGACCATTCCACCGCATAGACGTGGAATCCGTCGGCCGTGGGCGGCGGAACCGTCTGGCCGCCCAACTGCCGATGATCGGCCCCGGCGCCCGCGCCGAAATGGATCGTGCCGAAGATGCGGTTTTCCCGCCCGCCCGGGCAGCCCGCGCAGGGCGCGCCCAGATTGACGGCCTCCAGGATGTCGATCTCGCCCGAGCGCGGCCACTCGCCATAGCTGTCGCCCTCCGGCATCATCCAAATCGCCGGCCAGACGCCCTGGCCGCCGGGAATCCGGGCCCGGGCCTCGATGCGCCCATAGCGCCAGGCCAGCTTGCCGCGCGTCAGGATCTTGCCGGACCGGTAGTCGCGGGTCTCGAACGGCGCGCCGGCGGGCGCCCAGGGGGCCGGCGGGCCGGTCGTGGCTTGCTTGCGGGCGGTCAGGCGCAGCAGGCCGTCGCGCACCGACACGGTGTCGGCCTGGTCGACATAGCATTGCCGCTCGTGATTGCCGCCGCCGCCGCAATCGACGGCATAGGACCATCTGGACAGGTCCAACCGGGCTCCGTCGAACTCGTCCGACCAGACCTGTCGCCAGGTCGGCTGGGAACCTTCGGCGGGTCGCGCCACGGCGGGCGCGGCGGCCAGCAGGATCGCGGCCGCCGCGATCAGCCCTGTTCGGCGGTCGGCCATGCTCACCCTCGTCGAGATCCGTCGGTCCAGGCCGCCAGCCTAGACCGGCGCGCGCCGGCGTCCAGCCTCCCGCCGATCCGGGCGCCCTCAGAAGGTCTTGCGGATCTTCAGCGACACGAAGGTGCGCGGATCGATGGCGCGGTCCTCGACAAAGGCCACCGCGCGGGTGGCGCGATCGGCATAGACCACGCGGCGGGTGGTGAAGTCGTCCCAGAGGTTCAGCTGGGCGCGCAGCGCCAGGGTGGCGCTGGGCTTATATTCGACGAAGGTCTCGTAATAGTTCGCGCCGCGCCAGCTGTTGGTCTGGTCGGGATCATAGGTGGGTCGGCCCAGCAGCGGCAGCCAGTTGACGCCCCACTGGATCTTCAACCGGGTCAGATCCTGCTGGAAGCCGAGATTGGCCTGGGTGGCGCGAATATTGGAGATCGGCCGCTTCTGGCCGGTGGTGGGATCGGTGACCTCGGTCCGGTTCCAGTCGTTCTTGAAGGTGAAACGGCCGCCGGGGATGTGCAGCTTGTCCAGCGGGACCACGATATTGGCCGACAGGCGATCCAGGGTTCCGTTGCCGATATTGCCGGTCGCCGACAGGCCGTGCGGCAGGGGCAGGCGGTCGATGACGTCGACGATCTTGTCGTGACGATAGCCGAGCGAGACGACGCCCTCGCCCCAGAACCGGCGCTCATAGGTCAGTTCCGAGATCCAGCGCTGTTCGGGGTGCAGGTCGACATTGCCGCCATAGACGGTGCTGTCGCCCAGTTCGGCCGAGGCGGCGAAGTCGTTGAAGTCCAGCTGGCCCAGCTCGCGCTCGAACCGCAAGCGCAGCTGGGTCTGGGCCAGGGGCGTCCAGCTGACCAGGACGCGCGGCTTGGCGAAGAAGAAGCTCTTTTCCTGCGACGCGTCGCCCGACTGCTTGATCGTCGAGCTTTCCAGCCGCAGCCCGCCCTCCAGGGTCAGCTTGGGGTTCACCCGCCAGGTCGCCTTGGAGAAGGCCTCGCCGCGCGTCTCCTCGACCTTGACCGAGGCCGAGGGCAGCACCACCGCGGCGCCGCCGACGGTGAAGGCCTGCCGCACGTCCAGCATGTTGTAGGCGACCTCGCCGCCCGCCTCGATCGTCAGGGCGGCCGAGCGTTCGTTGCGCACCAGGCCGCGCAGGATGGATTCGGAGGACTTGCCGTCCGCCGTGAACCGCTGCTCGGGCTTGGCCGCGGCGTTCAGGGTCTCGGCGCCGGTGGAGACGTTGTCGAAGCTCTCGAACGTGTTGATCATCCGCGTTTCAAGCGTCCAACCCGGCCGCAGGGGCCGCGTCCAGGTCAGGCCCAGCTCGCCGCTCTTGCTGTCCTCGTCATAGGCGCTCTGGCGCAGGGCGACGGGGGATTGTTGCCGCGTCCACTGATGCCAGTCATTGATCCCGTAGCGGGCCGTGGCGTCGATCTTGCCGCCCGCCAGCGGGCCGGCATAGTTGCCGCGGATGCCGTTGCCCCCGCCCCAGCTGTCGTTCTCATAGGCCTCGTCGCGGACCAGGGCGCCGGTCCCGTCGCGGCGCAGGGTGCGGCCCGGACCGTTCGAGTCGCTGGTGCCCAGGCCGTCGGACAGGGTCAGGCCCCAGCTGCGGTCGCCCTCGCGGGCGGTGAACTGGTAGGAGCCGCCATAGACGTCATGCCCGCCGTCGAACTGCACGGAATTGAGGGTCAGGATCGACTGGCGGCTGCTGGTCGATTTGAGGACGGCGTTGGCGACGACGGCGTAGCCCTGCATGTCGATGCCGGGCGCGCCCCCGCGGATCAGCTCGATATGGTCGACCTGGCTGGCCGGCGTGCGCGACAGGACGTTGGAGCCGGTGTCGTTCTTCGAGGCCGGGCGATTGCCGTTGATCAGGATATTGCCGACCGCGCCTTCGAAGCCGCGCGCGCCGGTGCCGTCGTCGATCGAGAAGCCCGGGACGCGATTGACCATGTCCAACGCGGTGTTTGGCCGTTGGGCGACGAAAAACTCGGGCGCGAAGACCAGAAGACCGGCCTGGTCAGCGACGGGCGGGGGGGGCGGACGGGTCGCCGCAGCGCCAGCCGCATGGGCGGCGAACGCCGCGCCGGTTGTCATCACAAACGCCGTGGTGGCCAGCAGAATGGTCCGCTTCATCTGTTCCCCCTCAAACTTACAGATGAGAGGTCTGCCGATGCCGTACATTTATCTCAAGTTACAAGACCGACATGTAGATTACATCGACGACAACATTACATGAAGTTCATGTTCGTGTGGTTCGGATTTACAGGATTAGACGGGTCCGACACAGTGATAGTCTCAGGACTTCCCGTCCCGACGCGGCGAAGACGGAAAGATCGCCGACGCTTCGGGGCTCTGGCCCGACCCCGCCGTCTCCGCGGGGAGACGACCGGTGCGCCGCGCCGCTCGGGTTTGCCCTTCATGGATAAGGCAAATCCCCCTAGACACCGGTCCATGCGCACTGGCCCCGACATGATGCTGGAACTCGCCTGCGGCCCCGGACCGGTCTGCGGGGTGGACGAGGCCGGCCGGGGGCCCTGGGCCGGACCGGTCAGCGCCGGGGCGGTGATCCTGGATCCGGCCCGCATCCCCAAGGGCCTCAACGACTCCAAGAAGCTGTCGGCCAAGGCCCGCGCGGGGCTCGAGATCGAGATCAAGGAGACCGCGATCGCCTGGGGCGTCGGCCTGGCCAGCATCGAGGAGATCGAGGCGCTCAACATCCTTCACGCCGCCGGCCTGGCCATGCGGCGCGCCATCGAGGGCCTGGCGGTGACCCCGGCCTTCGCTTTGGTCGATGGAAATTACGCCTTCAAGCTGCCCTGCCCCATCCAGACGGTGATCAAGGGCGACAGCCTGTCCTGCTCGATCGCCGCCGCCTCGATTCTCGCCAAGGAAGCCCGCGACCGGATCATGATCGAGATGGACGGCCTCTATCCGGGCTACGGCTTCGCCGGCCACAAGGGCTATCACGCCCAGAGCCATGTCGAGGGCCTGCGGTTGCTGGGGCCGTCGCCGATCCATCGGATGGGCTGGGCGCCCGTGAAGCTGGCCGCCCAGGGCCGCGATCCCCCAAACGCGAAAGAGATGGGCGGCGACCGCTAGAGCCCCATTTGCCTGGCGGCCAGATCGCGCATGATCTCCTCCGAGCCGCCACCGATGGCGTTGACCCGCACCTCGCGATAGATGCGCTCGATGCGGCTGCCGCGCATGTAGCCGGCCCCGCCCATCACCTGCATGGCCTCGCGGGCGCAGTATTCCAGGGTCTCGGTGGCCTGGACCTTGAGCAGGGCGATCTCGGCGATCGGCTGCTCGCCCTGGCTGATCCGCCAGGCCAGGGTCTCCAGCCAGGCCTGGGTGACGCTGATGCGCTTGTACATGTCGGCCAGCTTGTGGCGGATCACCTGGTGGTCGGCCAGGCGCTTGCCGAAGGTCTTGCGCTCGCGGGCCCAGACAATCGCGTCCTCCAGGCAGACCCGGGAAAAGCCCAGGGCGCCCGCCGTCATGCCGATCCGCTCGCCGTTGAAATTGCGCATGATGCCGGCGAAACCCTGGTTCTCGGCTCCGATCAGATTGTCGACCGGCACCCGTACGTCGTCGAAATAGAGGCTGGCGGTGTCGGACGCCCACCAGCCCTGTTTTTTCAGCGGCGTGCGCGAAAAGCCCTCGCGGTCGCGCTCGATCAGCAGCAGCGAGATGCCGCCCGCCCCCTCGCCGCCGGTGCGCACCGCCACGGTGTAGAAGTCGGCCCGCATGCCGCTGGTGATGTAGGTCTTGCCGCCATTGACCACATAGACATCGCCCTCGCGCCGGGCCGTCGTGGTCAGGGCGGCGACGTCGGACCCGGCCGAGGGCTCGGTGATGGCCAGGGCCGAGATCTTCTCGCCGGCCAGCACCGGCGGAATGATCCGGGCCTTCAGCTCATCGCTGCCCAGGGCCCGGATCGGCGGCAGGCCGATGCCGTGGCTCATCAGGCTGGCATTGATCCCCCCGGCCCCGTGGCGGGCCATCTCCTGGCTGGTGATGATCGACATGAACGGATCGGACGGCGAGCCGCCGAACTCCTCGGGCCAACCCAGACCCAGCAGGCCGATCTCCGAGGCCTTGCGATAGAGGTCGCGGGGGAATTCGCCGGCCTCGTCCCAATCGTCGACGAAGGGCATGATCTCCTGGGCCACCCAGCGGCGCAGGGTGTCGCGCCAGGCGGCGTGGTGGTCCTCGTAAAAGGGGCTCTTGCGGCTGAGGTCCAGCGCTTCGAGGGGACTTTGCATGGCGTTCTCCCGGATCACGCCGCCCGTCTGGCGCGGATCTGGCGTGTGAGCCGCGAGGATCGGCGAGGCGCCGCTAGGGAAGTAAACCGCCCGAAAAGGGCCGTTCACCTTTCGCTAACCACGCTTCTCAACCCGGCCTTCACCAACAAGACTCATGATTCCGTTTGTTGTTTTACAGGACGCGGACATGACCTTCGGGCCGGAAACCATCATTCAGGGCGACTGCATCGAGGCGATGAACGCCCTGCCCGAGAAGTCGGTCGACCTGATCTTCGCCGATCCGCCCTACAATCTGCAGCTGGGCGGCGACCTGCTGCGTCCCGACAATTCCAAGGTCGACGCGGTCGACGATCACTGGGACCAGTTCGAGAGCTTCGCGGCCTATGACAAGTTCACCCGCGAGTGGCTGAAGGCCGCCCGCCGCGTGCTGAAGGACGACGGCGCGATCTGGGTGATCGGCAGCTATCACAACATCTTCCGCGTCGGCGTGGCCGTGCAGGACCTGGGCTTCTGGATCCTCAACGACGTCATCTGGCGCAAGTCCAACCCGATGCCCAACTTCAAGGGCACCCGTTTCGCCAACGCCCACGAGACCCTGATCTGGGCCTCCAAGAGCCAGAACGCCAAGCGCTACACGTTCAATTACGACGCCCTGAAGATGGCCAATGACGAGGTGCAGATGCGCTCGGACTGGACCATCCCGCTGTGCACCGGCGAGGAGCGCATCAAGGGCGTGGACGGCCACAAGGCCCACCCGACCCAGAAGCCGGAAGCCCTGCTCTATCGGGTGATCCTGTCGACGACCAAGCCGGGCGACGTGATCCTGGATCCGTTCTTCGGCGTCGGCACCACCGGCGCGGCCG
>JAHINZ010000310.1 GCA_018895795.1 Alphaproteobacteria bacterium | reverse complement strand
GTCGCGCACCTTCAGGTTGAAAATCGAAGGTCGGATCGCGAGCTTCTCCGATAGCGCTGCGGTGCGTTGCTGGAGCGAGTCAAACGAACATCGCCCCGTCTGCATCTACGCCGTGGACATCGATCGTGTAGCCTTCGAGGATAGCCAAGGCGCGGTCCTAACCGAATGGCTTCGCTAGACGACGCGGTCGGGGATTCGCATCATGCAAAAGGTCTTGGCCTGCATTGATGGATCAACCTACGCCGCGAGCGTCGGTGATCACGCGGCATGGTTCGCGGAGCGAATGGCGGCGAGTATCGAACTGCTCCACGTCGAGACCGGACTGACTGATGCGGCCGAACAGGCTCTGCTGTCCGGCGTCGCTGGCCATCTGCATGACCAGGGGGTGACGTCGGTCTCGCGCAGAGTCGGATCCGGAACGTTTGTGGACGTGGTCGCCCGCTCGGGCGCCGACCTGATCGTGTTGGGCAAGCGCGGCGCGGACAGCCAGGAAGAACGTCTGGTGCTGGGCGCTCACGTCGACGCAGTGCTGCGCGCCACGGTTGTGCCGGTTTGCCTGACGTCCAAGATCTTCCTGCCCATCGAGAGAGTGCTTGTCGTCCTCGACTCCAATCCTGATCATCGCGCAGCTCTGGCGTTCGCCATGTCCCATCCGGGGTTGGCCGGGCTGTCGCTCGACCTCGTCGTCATAACCGCCACAGGCGAGGATACCTCCGCCAAGATCGCCCTGGCGCGGGCTGAACTGCGCGGCCAGGAGGCAGAGGTTTTCGCGGTCGAAGCGGATCGTCCTGGCGCCGCTGTCGAAGGTTATATGGCGTCCCGAGGGATCGACCTGATCGTCATTTCGCGCGCCGCATTGATGCCTGCTGGGGCGCCGCCGCTGGGTCCGATCAATCCGACCGGCCTGTGGAACGCCAGAACACCGGTGATTGTCTGTTAGATTAGCGTGGGCGCAGGCGCCACCCGCGCACTAATGCGCCGCGTTTGGCTCGGCTAGAGGGCTCTTGTCTGATTTTCCGACCCGATCCACCAGGGTCTGGCTAGCCGCATTCATGCCGATGACCTCGACGTTCGCGCCCTGCCGCCGATAGCGAAACACCACTTTGTCGACGGCAGCCACGCCGGTCAGGTCCCAGATATGAACCTTGGTCATGTCGATCTCGACACGCTTGGGGTGGCCGTGATGCTCGAAACTGGCGGCGAAAAGGTCCGCCGACGCGAAAAACAGCTGACCCGCTACGCGATAACGTAGCAGGCCGTCCTCGGCGGTCTGGATCTCGGTCACGGCCAAGGTCTTGCCGACCTTGCGCATAAAGAAAATGGCCGAGAGCATCACACCCAGCACCACGCCCTTGGAAAGGTCGTGCGTCGCCACCACGGTTACGGTGGTGGCGATCATGACGATCGAGGACTGCACCGGCGTCGAACGCAGCCGCTTGATCGCGGCCCAATCAAACGTGCCGACCGAAACCATGATCATCACCGCGACAAGCGCGGCCATGGGAATCCGCGCCACCCAGGTCTGGAGCACAAGGATCAGGAACAGCAGGAAGAGGCCGGCCCATAGTGTCGAGAGCCGCCCGCGCGCGCCAGAGGTGACATTGATGATCGACTGGCCGATCATCGCGCAGCCGGCCATGCCGCCAAACAGCGCCGAGGCGATATTGGCGATGCCCTGACCGCGGGTCTCGCGGTCCTTGTCCGAGGGGGTGTCTGTGATGTCATCGAGCAGGTTGGCGGTCAGCAGGGATTCCAGCAAACCGACGAAGGCCAGTGTCGCCGAGATCGGCGCGATGAGCCTTAGGGTTTCCCAGGTCAAGGGCACGGACGGTATGTGAAACAGGGGCAGGGTGGACGGCATCTGGCCCATGTCGCCGACGGTGCGCACATCCAGGCCCGTGACCATGGCGAAGGCGCTAAGCGCGATGATCGCGATCAAAGCTGATGGCACGGCTTTGGTGATCAAAGGCAGTCCGTAGATGATCACCAGGCCCGCTCCAACCATGGCGAAGGTCTGCCAGTTGGCGCCGATCAGTTGAGGCATTTGGGCCAGGAAGATCAGGATCGCCAGCGAATTGACGAAGCCGGTCATCACGCTTTTCGAAACGAATTTTATGTAGCGGCCGAGCTTCAGAAGGCCGATGAGGATT
>JAHINZ010000024.1 GCA_018895795.1 Alphaproteobacteria bacterium | reverse complement strand
CCTCCGGTTCGCACCGGAGGGCTTTTCTAGATCGCAATCGGGACGGACCCGAGAAAGACCTTAGGCGGCCAGGGCGGTGCGGACCTTGTCAGCAATGGCCTTGAACGCAGCCGGGTCGTTGCCCGCGATGTCGGCGAGGACCTTACGGTCGATCACCACACCCGCCACGTCCAGGCCGTGGATAAATTGCGAGTAGGTGAAGCCCTCGGTGCGGGCGCCGGCGTTGATGCGTTGGATCCACAGCGAGCGGAAGGCGCGCTTGCGCACCTTGCGGTCGCGGTACGCGTATTGACCGGCCTTATCGACGGCGGCCTTGGCGGTGCGGATGGTGTTCTTGCGGCGACCGTAGAAGCCTTTTGCCTGCTCAAGAACCTTCTTGTGCTTGGCGTGGGCGGTAACGCCCCGTTTGACGCGAGCCATGTGTCAGCGCTCCTTAAAGGCCGTAGGGCATGTACGAACGGATGGTCTTGGTGTCCGAAGCACTCATGACCTTCGTTCCGCGGTTTTGGCGGATGTACTTGCCGTTGTGGCCGATCAGACGGTGACGCTTGCCGGCGACGCCGGCTTTCAGCAGGCCCGTGGCCGTGATCTTGAAGCGCTTCTTGGCGCCCGATTTGGTCTTCAACTTAGGCATTTCGCGTCAGGGCGTTTAACCGCCCCGTCCTCTAGAGAAGCATGACGAACCGCCATGGCATGCCATTAGCCAGGCGGTTCCGGAAAGGCGGGGTTAGTACGGGAAAGAGTCGGGGAAGGCAAGGGCCGTCTCCGCCCCCCGGTCGTGACCCGCCGAAGATCAGTTCGGCGGGTTGTACTTTTCGATGAAGGCCATACCGGCCGTCAGCATCTGCTTGCGCGTCGCGCCGTTGGAAAGCCAGTGGTCCTCGCCGTTCAGGGTGACGAATTCATAGGGCTTGCCGGCGGCCTTGAGGGCCGAGGCCATCTTCTGGCTTTCGCTGAACGGCACCACGGTGTCGTCCTTGCCGTGGATCAACATCACGGGGGATTCGACGTCCTTGGCGTGGAGGGCCGGCGAGATCGCCTTCAACTTGGGATCGCTCTCGCTCTGCACGCCGTAGACCCGCTTGCGGTAGCGGATCGTGCCGTTTTTCTCGCCGTATTTGAGAATCTCGTCATGCAGCCGCCCAGCCAGATCGCTGGGGCCGGCCAGGGACACAGCGCAGCGATAGACGCCCTTCTGAAGGGCCACGCCGGCCAAGGCGGCGTAACCCCCGTAGCTTCCGCCGAAGATGCAGACTCGCTTTGGATCGACCGTTCCGGCCTTGGCCAGGAAGGCGACGCCGTCGGACAGGTCGGTCTGCATCTTGCCGCCCCATTCGCCGTTGCCGGCTTCCATGAAGGCGTGATCGAGGTTGGTGGAGCCGCGGAAATTCGGCTGCAGCACCGCATAGCCGCGCGAGGCGATGGCCTGGGCCCACCAGTCGAAGGTGACGTCGTCCTGGCCTTGCGGGCCGCCGTGCGGCAGCACCACCAGCGGCAGGTTCGCTTCGGCCCGGCCCTTGGGCGTGGTCAGGACGGCCTGGATCGTCAAGCCGTCGGCGGCCTTGTATTCGATCAGTTTGACGTTGGCGACGTCGGCCGGCGCGAGCTTGGGATAGGGCGAGCCGATCGGATCGACGCGCTTGGTCTTGGTGTCGGCGATATAGTAAAGTCCGGCGGAATTGCTGCTGGTCACGAACAGGATCAGCTTCGAGAAGTCGGGCGTCCAGGATGTGAGCCAGACCTGCTGGCCCTTGAAGGCGTTGCGATAGGCCGGCCAGAGCGCCTTCAGGCGGGGTTCCAGGAAATCGTATTCGACCAACTCGCCGTTACGATAGGTGAAGCCCAGGACGACGCCTTGCTCGTCGATCTGCGCGCCCTGCTTGCGGGGCGGGCCGATATAGTCGCCGACCTTGCCATCCGAGAGGGTGACGGAGGTCGGGCGCCACAGGGCGTTCTGCTTGTCCCAGGTGTCGATGATCACCGACTGGCCGTCGGGCGACATCCCCCAGAGCTCAGGCGTGTTGCGGGCGTCGGTGGTCTTGTCGACCTCCTGCCAGGACGATCCGCGACGCAGCGACAGGGTCCAGGTTGCGTCATTGGTGGCTTCGTTATTCTTGTAGCTCGCCTTGGCCACCACGGCGCCGTCCGGTCGGACGAGATAGCCGTAGGTCTGGTTGTCGCCCATCTGCACTCGGCTGGCCAAGCCGGTGTCGAGATCGATCTTGTAGAGATCCATGTGGCCGCTTTTGTATTGCATGTTGCCGGCGACCGTGACGTAGAGCGGCGTGTAGACGACCGCCTTCTTGCCGTCCGCGCCCGGCTGGAGGCGGCCCCAGACGACATTGAGAAGGGTATCGAGCGCCTGATCCGGAAGCTGAATATAGTGCCCGGTCCGGACGTTCAGGGAGACGGCTTGCCACTGCTCGTCGACATAGGTCGTGTCCTTGATCTCAGTCGTGATCGACGCCTCGACCACGACATGGTCGGCGCCGGCCCACTGGACGTTGCGGACCTTGCGGTTTCCTACAACCGCCGAGGCCAGAACGGGCCCGCTCAGGGATTTGACGATGATCCGCCGTTCGTCGTCGATGGTGACGATCAGGGCCAAGGCCGAGCCGTCGGGAGAGATCACCACGCTCTCGATCGAAGGCAGGCTGCCATAGGCTTCGAGCGGCGCGGCGTTGGCGGTTCCGAAACCGAAGCCAAGGGCCAAGGCCAGGGCGCCCCTGATCAGAAACTTCAACATGATATCGCTCTCAAGGTGCGGGTTGGCGGACAGGGATTGAGGGACCGGGCGACGGCGGTGACCAGCTGGGTGTCGGTCCCGCGGATCACCAGCATGCGCCGCTCACCGTCCGGCGAAATCTCTTCGCCCTCGATGCTGGGAAGCTGGCCATAGGTCGCCAGGGCGGGCAATTCCCCGGCGCGTGCGCCGGTCGCGAACAACGCCGCACAGGCCGCCGCGGCGGCCAAACTCAATCTTACCAAGCCCAATTCCCCCGAATTTGGAGGAAGTCTATCAAGGAGAGTGTCTCTGTCGACTGTTTCCTGAGGTTGTTTTTCGAATCCACCGGCCTGAAACGAAAAACGCCCCGGCCGAGGCCAGGGCGTTGATCTTGCGGATCTGGATCTTGGGTCGCTGTTAGCGCGGCGCCAGGATCATGATCATCTGCCGGCCTTCCATGCGCGGCTCGTATTCGACCTTGGCCACTTCGTCGAAGTCGGTCTTGACCTTGATCAGCAGCTTCATGCCCAGTTCCGGGTGAGCCATTTCCCGGCCCCGGAAGCGCAGGGTGACCTTCACCTTGTCGCCTTCCTCGAAGAAGCGAGTCATGGCTTT